>CAYMQP010000515.1:0-1506 GCA_964392505.1 uncultured Bacteroidales bacterium | reverse complement strand
CGTTCGTAATACGGATTATCCATATACGTTTCAACGGCACATAATCGCGCGGTACGCCATCCAATTTCCATAATCTTATCCAACTCTTTATTGTCATGGACGATTTTTGCATTCATTTCGAAGGGATACCCTGTAAATGTTCCGTAAAAATCCTCGATAACCAGAGGCGAGTCTTTGGTTTCGATTTCTAACTCAACAAAACGGTACGTTCTCCAGTTAAGTGTAGTGAAATCTTGGTTTTGTGAACCGTCAGAAATAATGGTATCCAGTCGTCCTGAAATTGTTTTTCCGCCAGTTTCGTTGCGGTTATTTTTGGCTCCTTCTTCATCGTATAACCCTTCTGAATAAGTAATAACAATGGTACTGTATTTCCCTCCGCTAAAAAGTAAAGTTGGATATGCATTGGTAAGAAATGACTGGTCGAGTAATATTTTAGCAGTTGTATTGGTTGGAATTTCAAACGCTACTTTATCAGCTGGGAAGCTCTTGGGTACTGAAATACCTTCGGCTCTTCTTGTTGAGACTAGTCTTTGCATTGTCATTTCCATTGGTGGAATAATGGAGGGTTGCAATGTCCAGCCTCCCCTGGTATTAAATCCAAATCCTCTTTCTGAGCTTTCAAAAACAGGTTTTGCCTGCTTCCAGCCAGTGTCGTCGAAGCCAATCGATTTCCAATCCTTGATAGCCAGATTCATATCGATTTTATCACCTGCCCCGGCGGCATAATAACCACGAACGCTCTGACTTATGGGTGTATAGCTTTTATCCTTGATACATTTCCACAATGCGTTGGAATTGAGGTTTTTTGTTTCATCGCCGGTACCCTGTAACAGAAAACCAGTTCTGTAGGAAAACTGTGAAACTGGTCTCAGATTTCCTTCGTTCCACACTTCCGCTGCGATGATATTTGCACCTTTTTTCATATAGGGTACAAGATCGACCGTTTCATAATTCCAGTGTTTAATATCACCCAAAGCAGGTCCCAACGAAACCAGTGTTTCATTAACAAAAAGCTTATATCGGTTATCGGCTGAAACCCGGACTTCAAATTTCTGAGGTACCGCCTTCAGATTTAGAGACTTTCTAAACAAATATAAACCGGGATCATTTGCTCCTGCATCAGGAACACTTATCCACTCTGCATCCCACTCGCTGTTTTGGTTCCGGCCTCCAAACTGGGCATTAACAGTAAAAGCAAAAATTAAAAAAATTGTTATGATTAAATTCTTCATAATAATACAGTATTAAGAGGTATTTCCTTATTTAACAGCCGTCTCACTATAATTAATCCTGACACCATAACCGCTAATAACAAGGTTTAATCCCAACATAGCATTTGGATTTTCTTCACCTTTAAGCTTGCCTGATAATACACCTTTGCTTAAAGTCAATATATCATCAACTCGCTGTTTTGTTTCAGGGTTCGCACCAAAATAGTGTCCGGGATAAAGCAGATCAATCCCATGGTCCGCCATAATTCCGCTCATCTTTTCGCAAGTTGCAATA
>CAYMQP010000514.1:0-1516 GCA_964392505.1 uncultured Bacteroidales bacterium | reverse complement strand
CGGATATCCATAACACGATCGAATGATGTTAAATCGCCACAACCTTTCAGGCGGGCAACAATAGTAAATGCACTGTCGATATAGGTACCATTAAAATTGTGCCTGAAAGTTGTTTTTCCATCGGGATGAAAGTATTGAAATACCTTATTATCCGGAATCTCATGGTCGATTAGGATTTCCTGAATCATTCCAGCTCCCGGTTCATTATCAGCTACATTAGTAAAATCAATGGTATCACCCCCTCCTCCTGTTTCAGACGGTAATACGGAGGCATCGTATACCATCCAGTTCTGAGCATTGACCAGAAAGGCAATACCAGTAAAAAACAATAAAAAGAAGTAGAACTTTTTCATAGACTTAATTTTAGTTAGTTTTAGTTCTCATTAGCGTTTTAATTCAATAGCTGCCAGAATAAATGCACCAACTCCCTTAGGGTCGTTGTTGACTTGCTTCTGCGAAATATAGTATTCGTAAGTGCCGTCGCGGTAAGGAGTTCCTCCAAGTCCGCAACTGCCGCAAATTTTTGCAATCATCAAATCCCCTTCCGGGCTTTCGATAATAAATTCGGAAATTATGCTATTAAAAGCTTCATTGGCAATTTTCAGGTACGATTGAGGTAAATGACCCTGATGTGCACCTTTAGCAAATGCATAAATAAACATAGCCGAACATGAAGCTTCCAGGAAATTACCCGTTTCCCCTCCTTTATCAAGTACCTGATACCACACACCGCTCTCCTTATCTCGTACTTTAAGTAAGGCATTTGATACATTATTAAGAATCGTAATGATTTCTTTCTGTTGTGGATGGTTATCGGGCAAATAATCCAAGACATCGACCAATGCCATGAGATACCATCCTATAGCCCGGCCCCAGAATACTTTTGAGTGTCCTGTTTCAGTATCGCACCAGCGTTCCGATTTTCTTTCATCCCAGGCATGGTAAAGCAATCCGGTTTTATCGTCGTTTGTATTACGATATATATGGATTAACTGAAATGTGGCTAGATCGAACCATTCGGGACGATTAAACTCCTTAGCATACTGGGCTATAAAAGGTAATATCATATATGTTCCATCGAGCCACATTTGCCAGGGGTATACTTTTTTATGCCAGAAGCCACCCGAATTTGTCTTCGGGTGTGTTTCAATCTGTTTTATAAACAGCTGAATGGCATTAAGATATTTTTGCTCGCTGGTTCGTTTATAAAGGGTGATTAGATTCTTCGCAAAATTTATACGGTCGAGATTGTATTCATCGGTTTTATACTTTATGATATTACCAGTGGAGTCGACAAAGAAATCGACATAATCCTGCAGATATAACGAATATTTTTCATCAACCGATCCGAGTTTATCAATAGCCATACCTAACATAGCGACATCGTACTGAAGTTTCTCTTTTCCCGGGTACCGGTTATAATATACAAGTTGACTATGATTCTCAATTACCATATCGGCCATACGAACAGCCCAGTTTTCATCGCTTGTATTATCAATCTGGTTAACCGATTGAC
>CAYMQP010000513.1:0-1516 GCA_964392505.1 uncultured Bacteroidales bacterium | reverse complement strand
AATGTCGATATACGATTTTACTGGGCAGCATTTCTGAAATCATTATTCGGTGTTCAGCATTCGATATTCATTTTAATTATTATAGATGGATTTTTAGGGTTTAATCCTACTTCATTTTACGAGTATACTTCCTTTGTTTATTAATTGAATTATGAATGTCGATTAACGAATGTCGATATACGATTTTACTGGGCAGCATTTCTGAAATCATTATTCGGTGTTCGGTATTCGATATTCATTTTAATTATTATAGTTGGATTTTTAGGGTTTAAATCCACCTAAAAAGTGCTTTGAATAGATTGTACCCTGCAACTTTCATGCATGTGTTTGCCGGAATAAAATGGTCTTATGCACTTTTTATGTGTAATTAGACCAATGCAATTAGGTAGTAACGTGCACTGAAATTTCTTATAACCTGTTTAAATCCTTTTCAACTATCTTCTGATAACATTCAAAGAGTTTGAGATTTTTTATACGAATACTACGATTTACTATTCGAAACCTGAGATCTGCCATTCAAACTTCAAGATTCGTTATATATCTGCCTGTTGCAGCGGCTTTCAATTAAATATTTTCTTTTTAGATTGCGGGTGTATACCGGAGGGATATAGACAAATGAGGTTGCCTTCCGGAATAGGGATGAGTAAATGAAATATTGTATTGACTATGATTTTCCGATCAACATACAGACAAAAGGTAGTTTTAATTTAAATCTTTATCATCATGAAACAATCACAATTTAATTTTCTCAACATGCTGAGTGTGGTGCTTAATGGCATGAACAACGAACGTTCCGTTTGGGAAAACCAGGCGGTAATTGCTTCCCAGTATGCCGCCCTGGAAACAGAATTTAACAGGGTAAACGATCTCGACAGAAATATTTCGGCCACCGATACCACAGGTCTTACGGCCGTCAAGGACAATACGTTCGACCAGCTTATGAATGCCACGCATAAAATGGCTAAAAAAATGAGCGCATGGGCCAAAAAGAATAACAGGCTCGAACTGCTACCGCTGGCGGATATTTCGTATACCTCACTTGCACGGGGACCGGAACCGGCGGTCGTAAACCGCAGCACCGGTATCGCCGATATTGCCGAAGAGTTCATCGACAGTCTGGTAGAATTTGGCGTTACTGCCGAAGAGATAACCGGCATCAGGCAGATGGCAGACAATGTACGGAAACAGGCTGCCGAACGTACCACGGTGTCGAAAGACAAATCGGAAATGTTCGCAGAGATCGATAACGGAATTCAGAATCTGCGCAGCGAACTGGATGTAATGGACGACCTGGTAAAAGGCCTTATCGACGACCGGGAATTCATCAACCGCTATAAATCGTGGCGCAGCATTATCGATTATGGTAAGGGCAAAACCCTGAGAAACCAGCCGGAAGACCTGGAACAGGCAAGCTGATCCTCGTCCCTTCTCCCCGGATTTATATATCCGGGGCCTTTTCTCCGATCCGGCAGCAAGTCAATCGTTCATAGCTAAAACATTACCCAGCCTCCTCCTG
>CAYMQP010000512.1:0-1517 GCA_964392505.1 uncultured Bacteroidales bacterium | reverse complement strand
CCTATACTCTTAATATTCGTTATGCTTCGAATAATGTTGCTGGTACGATACTTATACTTAGCAATGAAATTCCTGTTACAGGTAATATATCCCTCCCGGTTACCGGTGGTTGGCAAAATTGGGAAACATTACAGGTCGAGAATGTAATACTTCCCAATGGTGAAATAAAAATAAAGGTAGATGTGGAAAACAGTGGATTCAATTTGAATTATATAAAATTTACTAATCCTCAGGAGATTGATTCTATCGATTTTTTACCAGTATATGCAGAGACTTCCATAGACGGTGATAACGTTATACTATACCTTAACAAAGAAATTACTACTCAAGTTGAGGATTTAATCGTTACAGATTTTCTGATTTATGCTGACGGATTATCTGTTTCAATAAAAGCTATATCTATTGATGCAATGGATTCCAGAATTCTTGATTTTCAACTCGACGATACGGTTCATTATGGTTCTGAACTTACCTTATCATATAGTGGAAGCTCGGTTTATAGCTTGACGGATACGCTCCAACCATTTTCTGATTTTGAAATTGTGAATAAATTGCCTGTAAGACATACTATTCCGGGAAGAATTCAGGCAGAAGATTACTATTTTAATAATGGCTTTGAACTTGAAATCTGCCAGGATGCCGGTGGAGGATATAATACTGCTTATGCTGCTAGTGGTGACTACCTCGATTACCTTGTAGAAGTGACTCAGACTGGTGAATACATCCTTGATTTCCGTATTGCTACCATTCGAATTGATGCTGAATTGATAATTCAGATAAAATATGATGAAAATTACACATCGCTGGATACTATGCTTTTCACTCCAACAGGCGACTGGCAAAACTGGCAAACCCAATCGACAAGAGTTAACCTGATAGAGGGAAGATATACCCTGCGTCTGTCGGTAAAACAAGGAGAACATAACCTGAACTGGTTTGAGTTTCGTGTACCAACAGCAATTACAAAAATAAATTCATTACCAAGCGTAAAAATATATCCCAATCCCACACAGCAATATGCAATAATTGAACTTCCTATAAATATTACTGGTAACTCGAATATCGAAATATTCAATACAATGGGACGCTTTATGCAAAATATTGAAATAAATAACTCAAATCTTCTTACCCTCGATACCAGCCAGTTAGTCAATGGTATCTATCTCATACAAATCAGGCATAACCAAATCCCATTCGATACCTGTGTGCTATTAATTAATAAATAAATCGCTTTAAAAACAAATCAGACTATTAATTGATTGCTTGAATAAATTAATAATCCGGTTTTTTAATATTCACATTTTTTTTCTTCTAAACAATAGTATATATTCATGCCCTAAAAACCGACTTTCATGCAACCACCTTAATTACATTTGCACCAAATCACCGACCTGAATGACACAACTAACACCTCTCAATCAACCCAGCAGTGGAGTGCGAGATCGACTCCCCATACTCACTAAATTATCATACGGATTAGGAACCGGCCTAGATATGTGGGGCCTTTGGTTATATCC
>CAYMQP010000511.1:0-1519 GCA_964392505.1 uncultured Bacteroidales bacterium | reverse complement strand
CATTTATGTTTGTCCAACTTGTCTCCGGGCAGCCGGTTTCACACCTGATGATCTGGCCGAAGGTATTCAATTAGCTGATAAAGATAAATTCTTCAGCTTTACCCATGGCAGAATTCTGACACTGGATTATTAAAAATAGCAGAATATTAATTGTACTACCGGAATTTATAAGATACGATGCAAGTAAATTAAATAGAGAAGAAATATTTATAACATCCCCAATTCCAGCAATGCCTCCTCCGACATCATGGTTTGATCCCACGGCGGATCGAAAACAAGGTTTACATCACATTTTTTAACCTTATCAATCATTTCGATTTTGCCTTTTACTTCCATGAGAATCTGATCGGCAATAGGACAGTTGGGCGCTGTAAGGGTCATTACAATTTCTACTCTGTTTTCGTTATCGATATTTATATCGTAGATAAGACCAAGATCGTAAATATTTACCGGTATCTCGGGATCATAAATCTCTTTGAGTATTTTTACTATCTCGGTTTCCAGTTGTAACAGCTTGTTGTGATCTTTATTTTCGTTCATGATAAAATCTTCGTTAATTCTTCTTCTCTTTGGCATCGTATGCTAAAGCATATAACTTCATTTGTTTTATCATCGAAAGTAAACCATTGGCCCGGGTCGGTGAAAGATTCTGGCGTAAACCTATGGTATCGATGAATTCAAGATTTGTACTGAGAATTTCCTGCGGTGTACGGTTCGAAAGTACTCGTATAAGTAATGCAATTATTCCTTTGGTAATGATAGCATCGCTATCGGCAGTATATACAATTTTACCGTCTTTAATTTCGGCGCGCAGCCACACTCTGCTTTGGCATCCTCTGATAAGGTGATCGTTGTTTTTTAGTTTTGGATCGATTTCAGGTAAATCATTCGATAATTCGATCAAATAGTTATAACGATCCATCCAATCGTCGAAAACAACGAATTCGTTTATTATATCCTGCTGTATTTCCTGAATTGTTGCCACCATATACTGCTTTAACAATAATAATTCATGGTATGTTCAATATTCAGGCAAACATGGTTTTCACCTGGTGAACTGCTTTACAAAGATAGTCAATCTCTTCTTTGGTGTTATACAACGAGAGGGATGCCCGAAGTGTTCCGTCGATACCATAATGCTGCCATACAGGTTGAGCACAATGTGAACCTACGCGTACCGCTACACCCATTTTATCGAATACCATACCGGCATCGAGCATATGTACACCATTGACCAGAAACGACAGGATTGATGATTTTTCTGGAGCACGACCATAAATGGTAATTTCGCCCAGGGAATCAAATTTTTCCATAGCATAGTGCAGAATTTCCGATTCATATTCCGCAATAGAGTCGATACCTATATCCGAAATATATTCAAGTGCTGCTGCAAGGCCAATTGCTCCAATATAGTTGGTTGTGCCCGCTTCAAATTTAAAAGGTAATACGTTGTATGTTGTTTTTTCGAGGGTTACCTCATCAACCATATCACCTCCTCCTTGGTATGGGGGTATAGCAT
>CAYMQP010000510.1:0-1552 GCA_964392505.1 uncultured Bacteroidales bacterium | reverse complement strand
AATCATTCCCATCGATGAACATATTCATTATATACAACTTGAATACGAAATAGAACCACCATTAGCCCTATCACCTGGTAATTTTTCTGTGCTGGTAGACGGTGAAGAAAGCTATAGAGGTTTTACTGATTTTTATCCCCCTTGGCAGATTAATACTGATTTTGAAGGTGCCGAAGGTTACTTTGTCAGATTACTATATATAGCAAATTTATATACTTTAGTAATTATGAAAAAACCGGAACCAGGAGGCGTATTTACTTCTGAAAATGATATGCTAACATTTAATTTCAGAATATCTGGTTTAAGTGGCAAATACTCGATTAAAAATATTACCATCGAAAGCTTTGATCCTAATGGTGGTGATGATACCACTGGTTACGCAAAATATGCATTGAAATGCTATTAAAAAGAGGCAAACATGCTTAAAACAATAAATATTTTAGGAATATTGGTTTTTCTAACCATTATTATTCTTTTTTCCGGCTGCGACATCTATCTTTATACTTATCAGAATGAAGTGACTGAGCTTTTCTTATTAATATCAGCTGTAAATGGAATGGCGATGGATTCATGTAGCGGTTCACGTTCAGGAGATGTAGAATTAGATTCACCAGGCAGTTTATATGCAAAAAATACTATAGTTAATTTTATTATAAGTTTAGGTAATGAGTATACCGTTTAGGAAGGAGTACTTAAATGAATAAAACTAATGTTTGTCAATTACTAATTCTTTTGATGCTTGGTTCTTGTATGATTTTTAATTGTACATTGCCCGAAGATAAAAAAGATCCCACAGACACCTACACTGTGGTTTATGACGGAAACGGCAATACCAACGGAAGTATCCCCACCGATAGTAATAATTATGAGGAGGGAGAGACCGTTACGGTTCTAGGCAATCCTGGGAATCTTGTAAGATTAGGATACCATTTTACTAACTACTGGAATACACAGGCAGATGGTAATGGGATGTCCTATCGACGCGGAGAAACTTTTATTATGGGATCAGAAAATGTAACACTTTATGCCCAGTGGAGCGCAGGTTTTAAGCAGACCATCACTATCGACGGCGTGAGTTTTTCCTTGATCTGTATTCCTATTAAGGAATTTAAAGTAGGTTTTGTAGACACAGTAAGTACCGCAACAGTGCCCAAAGAATTCTGGATCGGAGAAAGCGAGGTGACCTATCTGCTATGGAGTATGGTTTTTTCATGGGCAACTCATTTCGAAAGAAGGGCAGACAGGTATTATTTCGCCAATAGCGGATTCATGGGTGACGGCAGCGGCGATTCAGTCCAGCATCCGGTGGCGAATATAAACTGGCGGGATGCCGTTGTCTGGTGCAACGCCTTAACCGAATGGTATAATTCCAATAACGGAACAAGTTATGAATGTGTATATAAAGACAATGGCGTGCCGATACGGGATTCTCGAGCTACTACCGCTGATCAAGTTACTTTATTCAACAATATTATACCTGATTCCTCTGCTACCGGATTTCGTTTGTTGAGTCGAAATGAATGGGATCTTGCCGCTCGCTACAAGGCAGATC
>CAYMQP010000509.1:0-1556 GCA_964392505.1 uncultured Bacteroidales bacterium | reverse complement strand
CCTCCGATGGGATGTACACCCATTTCCCCGCATGCACTAACAAAGTCGATTATGCCAGTAGTGTTATTGATATCGGTGAGTGCTAACGTATCAACCCCTTTCCTGACTGCTTCACATACAAGCTCTTCTGGCGACATTGTCCCGTACCGCAGGCTGTAATACGTATGGCAATTCAGGTACATGCCTAAGGCTTTCTCATCCGGAACGGCATAGGATTTTCCGTGATCAGAACTCCTTTATAAGAATACTGTTTCAGGTATACATGAATCTGGCTCACCAGTTTTTCATAACTGAGTTTCCTGTATTTGTGAGGAACCTCTACTTCTACCCATCCTTCATCTGGTCGCGATATAAAAACTTTAGTTTTCATTATTATGATTAAATTATAATCAAAGTTGAGATTATAATATAATATTATTTTGTGAATAATTAAAGTTTTTAGTATTTTTTTTAAGTTATTAATGATTATTTGTATACCTAAAAGCGATGATTTGTCCCTTAATCTTTCAGAGGGAAAAACAAAATTTGTATGATTAATTGGATATAACCTGTAACTGACACTATTTAACTGCCTGCTCAATGACAATAACCAGAAACATCCTTCTGGCGTTTGCAATGGTTCTATGCATAGGTTCTTCTACCCATGCACAAATCCGTCATTCGTTT
This sequence comes from uncultured Bacteroidales bacterium, assembly GCA_964392505.1. Lineage (GTDB taxonomy): Bacteria > Bacteroidota > Bacteroidia > Bacteroidales > UBA10428 > UBA10428. Next base: position 890 of record CAYMQP010000509.1, on the reverse strand, counting down.
TTTAGCAATTACACCATTCGTGACGGTTTATCCGATAATATCATTCATTGTATTTATCAGGACAGTAAGGGCTGGATATGGCTTGGAACCACATTTGGTGCAGTAAGGTTCGACGGATATTCATTCCAGAAACTTGATATTGGTTCAACCGAAAGCGACGTTATGGGCAAGTCGTTGATACGGACAATTACGGAAGATCGCTATGGCAATGTATGGATTGGGGCTGAAAACCAGGGAATTTTCATATATAACCGGGAAAATTGTTCTTTAAAACAACTTAAAAAACAGGGTGAATACAGCGAACTTTGTTCCAATTCGATATGGGTAATAATAGAAGATACCGATGGATTTATATGGATTGGTACGGAACGTGGGTTAAACCGTTTTGATCCGGTTAATCAGTCTTTTTCCACCTATTCTACGAACTCATATGGAAAACTTAAACTCATTAACGATTTTGTCCGGGTACTTCGTTTCGATCACAATAAAAACCTCTGGATAGGCACAAATGAAGGTATTACGGTATTCAATTTTAATGAAAAAGTTGCAAGGGACTATTTAAAAGATATACCGGAAATAAAACGCGAAAACGAGATCTGGGAAATATTTGAAGATTCGAGGAACCAGATTTGGGTTGGAACATATCTGGGAGGCATGAAACGCCTAAATCCGGTAACCGACAGCTTCGAAGAAATTGAATTGGAAGATGATAATGAGCGGGCGCGAACGGTCAGAGCCATTGTACAGGATAAAAAAGGTAATTACTGGATTGCTACCCGGGGCGGATTATACCGCATGAATAGTAAGGATAATAAAATTGCCCATTTCGATCATAGCGACCTCGATGATAACAGCCTGATTCATAATTCGGTAATTGAACTTATGATAGA
>CAYMQP010000508.1:0-1568 GCA_964392505.1 uncultured Bacteroidales bacterium | reverse complement strand
TGTACACGATCTTAAGGTTTACAACCTTGCATATGAACTATCAATGGAAATCTTTAAATTATCTAAAAACTTTCCTAAAAGTGAAACATACTCCCTGACTGATCAAATTATCAGATCATCCAGATCCGTATCAGCAAACATAAGAGAAGGGTACGCAAAGAAAGTATACGAAAATCTGTTCTTCAGACACCTGATCACAGCTTTAGGTTCATCTGAAGAAACACGAACCTGGTTGGAATATTCAAGAGATTGCGAATATATATCAAAAGAAATATTTTCAAATCTTGATGATAGCTATGATAAATTATCAGCCAGCATTGTAAATCTCGCAAATAAATGGCAAAACTTTGACCAGCTTAGAGAAGATGATGTAGATTATGATTAGCGAACGTCGAAGGGCGAAAATCGAATATCGAATTTCGACCTTCCATCTTCGATCCTCGATCTTCGACCATCGATCCTCGATCTTCGACCATCGATCCTCGATCTTCGACCATCGATCCTCGACCTTCGACCATCGAACTTCGACCTTATTCTACAAAAGCCAGGGAACATAACTGTGATGTCACACAACTGAAAATCCCATCAGAAGAATATGATAAACTGAACTTTAAGTGGTAATTATTCCCGGATCCTCAACACGGATTTTTAATTTTTTTACCTTCTTATTGCTACCATATGAAATAGCTTTTAAAGTTGATTTTAAGAATTATTATAGTTAGTTTTGTGAACTAATAATACAAAAAAATAGGATGACTAGTTCACAGAATATAGAAAAAGATATCATGCTGGTAATATATAAAGAGAATCAAACGGTATTCAGGTTAATTGATATTGCCATGCTCACCAATGAATCGGACTTCATGTCACTCAATAAGAAACTGAACTATTACGTGAAAACCGGTAAACTGGGGAATCCGCGTAAAGGTATTTACACCAAATCCGGTTATAACCCGGAAGAACTTGCATGTAAAATTTATACCCCATCCTATATCTCCCTTCAATATGTTTTACAAAAAGCCGGCATAATATTTCAATATGATTCACGTATTACATCAGTAAGTTACCTGAACAGGACAATTGAAATTGAAAAACGGCCATTCATTTATCGGAAAATAAAAGGAATCACCCTGATTAACACTATTGGGATTATCATGCAGAATAACCATGTTAATATTGCATCGGCCGAAAGGGCTTGTTTGGACTTTCTTTACCTGGAAAAAGATTACCATTTCGATAACCTGAATCCGCTAAACAAAGAATTTATTTTTCAACTTCTGCCTCTCTATCAATCAAAAACACTTACGATAAGGGTTAAAAAACTATTTCAGAATGATTGACATTAACAGACATAAATTCTTTCTTTTTCAGATTTTAAGGGATATCTACTCGGATATTGAACTTGCAAATTGTCTCGGTTTTAAAGGGGGCACTGCCCTTATGTTTTTTTACGGATTACCTCGCTTTTCGGTTGATCTGGATTTCAACCTTATCAAAACGGAAAATGAAGAAAAAGTTTATGAAAAAGTACGCAAAATACTTTTTAAATACGGGATAATTTATGATGA
>CAYMQP010000507.1:0-1572 GCA_964392505.1 uncultured Bacteroidales bacterium | reverse complement strand
CATATAAATGATCCGGTTATCTTATCATCCATTCTACCACTTTATCGATATTCCATTCTTCCAATCATATATCTATCTTTGCATCCGATGGGAAAAAGGAATCGTAATGCATAAATCCGGTTTTGTGAACATTCTGGGGAATCCTAATGTAGGTAAATCGACCCTTATGAATGCACTGGTAGGCGAGCGACTGAGCATAATCACTTCCAAAGCTCAAACAACACGCCACAGAATTCAGGGTATTGTAAACGGAAAAGATTTCCAAATTGTATATTCCGACACACCAGGTATTCTGAAACCCAATTACAAGCTGCAGGAATCGATGCTTAAATTTGTAAATACTGCTTTTATCGATGCTGATATCATTTTATATATGACCGATGTGGTCGAAAAATTTGATAAAAATGCTTCATACCTGATGCGACTTAGGAAAGTAAAAGTTCCGGTACTGGTCCTGATCAATAAAATCGATCTTTCGACAGAAAAAGAGGTTGAAATACTTGTCGAGAAATGGCATTCAGTATTGCCAGATGCCGAAATCCTTCCGGTTTCAGCACTAATCAAATTCAATATAGCACCTCTTTTCGATAAAATTCTCACCCTTCTTCCCGAGGGACCTCCATACTACCCCAAAGATGCTCTTACCGACCGTCCTGAAAGATTTTTCGTTTCTGAGATTATTAGAGAGAAGGTTTTTATAAATTATCAGAAAGAAATCCCTTATGCCACTGAAGTTGTTATAGATTCATTTAAAGAAGAAAAACAACTGGTGCGAATCAGTGCCATTATTTTTGTTTTACGCGATTCACAAAAAGGTATCATTATTGGTCGTAACGGACAGGCATTAAAAAAAGTGGGAACAGAAGCCAGAAAGGATATTGAAGATTTCTTAAGGAAAATAGTATTTCTTGAATTGCTCGTAAAAGTAAAAAAAGACTGGCGTAACAGTCCGGGCAAATTACGAAGTTTAGGATACAGTAATATATAAGTTTAAATAAGTAAAACGTGGGAAACATAGTAGCCATTATTGGACGCCCGAATGTTGGTAAATCGACTTTGTTTAACAGGTTAACCGAAACCCGCGATGCCATTGTCGACCAGATGGAAGGAGTAACCCGCGATCGTCAATATGGGAAAGCTACCTGGAATAGTATTGAATTTTCTGTGATCGATACAGGCGGATATATTACAAATTCTGGCGATATTTTCGAAACCGAGATCCGAAAACAGGTTATCCTGGCAATTGACGAAGCTGATGTAATCCTGTTCATGGTTGACGTTACTACAGGCATTACCAGTCTCGACGAATCGGCTGCTGCTATGTTACGGAAGGTCAATAAAACTGCATTGCTCGTAGTAAATAAAGTAGATAATACTTCAAGACAATACGATGCCCAGGAGTTCCATAAACTAGGAATGGGAGAATTGTACTGCATTTCCTCGATTAACGGAAGTGGAACCGGAGATCTGCTTGATGTAGTTGTTACCAATTTAAAGAAAAAGAAAGAAGATAAACCTGATGATCTGCCGAAATTCGCTATTGTGGGTCGTCCCAATGTGGGGAAATCGACC
>CAYMQP010000506.1:0-1581 GCA_964392505.1 uncultured Bacteroidales bacterium | reverse complement strand
TCCAGAATATTCATACCCAGGGTTTTAACGTAATCAGCATCAACTATCCATCGCTGGCTACTTAGTCCTTCATTAATGGTTTCATAACCCTCTTTATAAAACATATTGCCATTTCTCAGGGTACCTCTTATGGGTAAATAATCACTTATGCTGGCATTTTGTACTTGTGGAATTTTGAGCAACTCATCTTTAAAGATCCTTATTTTATTATCGAGACAATTTGTTCCATGTAGCAGAATAACCTGATCTTTCTCGTACCCAAGTTTTTTATTGAGAATATAGCTCACCTGCTTATTGATGGTAAGTGTAACAATAATCAGCACTATGGTTGAGATAAATTGAAACACGACTAATCCACTTCGTACATCCAGTCCGTTGCCGCGTTTTGACGTAGTTCCTTTTAAAACAACTATAGGCTTGAATCGCGAGAGGAAGAATGAGGGATATAAGCCCGCCAAAAATCCTAAAACCAAAGATGCTGCAAGAAGTAATAGGTACAACCACCACTCGTTCCATGGAATTGAGAGCTCTTTACCTGAAAGGCTGCTGAAAAACGGAAGGAATAAGGATGCCAGAATAACACCGATGATTACCGATAGCAGACTGTAAATAACTGATTCTGATAAAAACTGTTCGATGATATTTCTTCGGTTAGCTCCAATAGTTTTTTTAAGTCCAACCTCACGCGAACGTTTCACCGATTTTGCTGTTGACAGGTTGATAAAGTTTATGCTGGCTATTATGAGGATAAAAATGGCAAGTGTACCAAAAAGCCAAACCATTCTTATATCTCCATGCAACAGATTGTCAATTACCCCTTGTGACATGAGGTGTATATCTTTAACGGGTTGTAATTCAAAGCTAAGTGTGTTAGTCAAATCATTAAAATTCTGATTTCCTGAAGCTTCGACCATATCCGGAATGATATATTGCGTAGTGATATAATCTAATTTTTTTTTAAGTAATGAAATATTAGCCCCTTCTTTGACCCGAACATATACATCATGATTGTAGTAGTTCCAGGTATTTTCCTCATAAGAGCCGAAAATGTTCTCATAACGTCCGATCAGGAAGTTGTAATTAAGGTGAGAATTCTTCGGAAAATTCTCAATAACACCGGTTATTCGAAAGGGATTCTCAGCATTATCGTTTAGGATTAAAGATTTTCCAACTGCTTCCTGTGCGGAAAAATATTTATCGGCTATTTTTTTTGTTATTAAGATCGATCGGGGTTCTTCCAGCGCATGCTCCGGATCGCCGCTAATGAACGGCAGTTCAAGAATCTCGACCGCATCCTGGTCTGCATATACAAAACCAGGCTCATCAACATTCTGCTGAGTTCCTGCAACCCTGACCAGGTTTTTACCAGCACCGAACAATTCAACTGAATTAATTCGACCTGCTATTTCGATTTCCGGGAATTCTTGTACAAGGGTTCTGGCATATGGGGCTGGTAAATAAGTCCCCCGGGTGATGGCACCATCGATATCTCGTACCTGAAGTACCCGGTAAATACGATCGGTGTATTTATAGTGCTTATCGTTACTCAGTTCATGTTTAATATATAATGCTATTATTAAG
>CAYMQP010000505.1:0-1611 GCA_964392505.1 uncultured Bacteroidales bacterium | reverse complement strand
TTACCGACCCGGTTGGGAGAACATGTTTGGAAAGGCTCGGGAATGTTCTTTCCACGGATCTTCAAAACCGGATAATGAATAAGAAACTCTCACCACTTTTAACCAGGCATCTTGCTCTCAGGGCCAGAAAATACGATAACCTGGCATTGGAATTCCTCACTGAATACCCCGATGGACTAATTGTGAGCCTGGGTTGCGGTTTCGATACGCGGTTTTGGCGACTGCAGCATAATAACCTGAAATACATTGAAATCGATCTGCCACAGGTTATAGAAACAAAACAGGAAATTTTGAAGGATTTAATTACCTACGAGTCTTTTAAAGGATCGGTATTGGAACCGGAATGGACGTTGAAAGTAAAATCGATTCAAACAAGGCATGTCCTGTTCCTTGCCGAAGGGCTTTTAATGTATCTTCCCATGGAAGAGGTTATAAAAACTTTAAAAAACCTGGCAGATACCTTTAGCCAGTCGCGGCTGGTTATGGAAGTAGTACATGAAAAATACACCCGGGGAATATGCAAGAAAATGGTTGAACGTAAAATGAAGCGATCTGCCGGGACAACGGCAGGGAGTTATTATTTATATGGTATACGGAATGCTGCGGAGCTGGAAACCTATAGTCCAAAATTAAAAGTAACGGGTGAATGGTCCTATTTTGAGGATAAGGATATAAAACCTGCCTTTCTAAGGGTATTCCGTAATGTTAAGTTTATGGCAAGAACACAATACACGGTAATTGCTGATATTATTTAGTTGCCAGCAATTGTTAATTCAAAAAGTAATCTTTTTTAAAAGATAATGAATGCTTATATCGAACTCACATTAAAATAATTAAGCATATAGCATTTAGCGAACATTATGAAACTAAAATAAAATCAAATGAAGCAGGGCTCCGGATACGTTCGTTTACTTTGCTGATCTGAAAATATTAAAAAGGATTAAATTTAGTTTGTGATTATCGATATGAAAAAAGTAATATCCATAAGTGCTTTACCGTACCATTTTAAAGAACATGCAGTTCCTTTTTTAAATGAAAACAGGAAAATTATTGTCCAGTTCATTTTTACTTTTTTCTTTTTTGTTATCGGCATTTGGTTTATTAAGCATGAAAGTACTGAATTGGGCGAAGTAAAAAATGTACTTGTTTCTTCAAGGTGGCAATGGGTGCTCATGGGAATTTGTTTAACCGGAGTTTATATTTTACTCCAGGGGCTAATGTATGTTTTTTCATTTGCATCGGTTCGAAATAAGGTTTCTTTACTTGATTCAATGGTTCTTTTTATTAAAAGAAATTTTATCAGTGTTTTTTTACCGGCAGGCGGAATTTCTTCCCTCGCATTTTATACACGCACAATAGAAAGTAAAGGAATAAAAAAATCACAAATTCATTTTGCCTCTTCTATATATGCATTCACAGGAGCACTTTCAGTTGTTATTGTAGCAATCCCTGCATTTATATATTCAATTGTTGAGCGGACCATAGGATCGGGTGAATGGTTCGCTTTAAGCGCCGTGATTTTTTTAATTATTGCTTTGTACCTTATATATCGTTCCATAATAAAGAAAAGAATTTTCTATTCCTTATTAATAAAATTGATTCCTGCAACAG
>CAYMQP010000504.1:0-1626 GCA_964392505.1 uncultured Bacteroidales bacterium | reverse complement strand
CATCATATCTATTCTAGGGATTTGGGGACTTATTGATATCGACCTGCAGAAGGTCATGTTAAATACATTGTATTCTTTGCTTGTAGTGTTTGCAGCTTCAGCTGTTATTCTGTTTATCTTTACTGTCCTAATCAAAGACGACGAGAAAAAGTGAAATCGCTGTATTGCGGTTACTTTTTTCAACCTGTAAGGTGAAATAGGTATTCGTCCAGTTCAGGGACTGTAATATTTTTTCTGACAATTACTTTATTTGTATCGAGAATAATGATTGTTGGGACATTTGTTATGCTATATGTATGGGTTACCGGATCGGAAGATAATTGATAGGTGTTGATCCATGTAGCCGGAAGTTTTTTATAATTCCAGGCCTTCCATACATCTAAATCAGAACCTGTATATATTGAGTAGATCTTCATATCGATGTAGTGATACTTTTGGGTCAAATCGATAAAATCCTGTAGTATTTTTCGGCAATTAGGGCAAGAAAAGTCCCAGAAAAGCAATATTGTAATTTCCGATTGGATAGCATATAATGAACATCTTCGTCCAGTCATATCTGATAATTCGATTTCCGGAGCAATATTACCTGTTTGTATGCGTTGCCTTCTCTTATATTCTTCAGACAGAAACTTGATCTCCTTTTTAGATAACCAGAATGCTTTTGGGGTGAGATAAAAATTTTCAACTAAATGCATGAACACCAACTCTTCAGGATTCTTGTGCTTTTGTTTGCCGTATTTATAAAGTAGTGTCGAAGCTATAAATCTTATCATGGTTGAATCGGATGATTTTGATAGTATCATATCAAGGGCTTGGCAAATTGAATCGACATTGTGAACAACTATACGATCGAGGTAGTTATTGATTTTATCTTCAATAACCGGAGTATATATGAGTCGGGCATCATTGAAGGCTATGTTATCGAAATAGTGCTTTTTATAATTATACAGCTCTGCAACCAGTGTTAGCGAATCCTGCCCCTGAATAAATACATCTGAAAAAAAACCTTCAGCCGAAACAGGAAGCAACGCTTTCGCATAGTTGCCAAGTAATTCCCCTTTGTACTTATTAACCAGCTCAACTGTTAAACTATCAATTTTATCTCGCTGTTGAGCTATTTTCAATCGCATAGCCTGAATAACCGATATATCATTGGAGGATTTCATACTATGCTGTATTGAATCGGTTTGACGAACTATATTATTTATACCATGTAAATAATTATCATAGGCTTCGCATGCAGCATTTCCGCGAATAGTTATAATTCCGTTCGCAGAATGGAAGGAGTAATACCCGGGTTGGGTTATCATAAATTCAAAAGAAGTTGAATCGGTTAATCGCAGAAAGTAAATGCCCTCATGATCAATATCCTTATACAGTGTTTTGCCTTCAGAATCGAGTTTTAACTGATCTTTGAGTAAGATTTTATTCCCATAATAGTAGCCTAAATCTATCTTTTGTCCTGCAAAATCCGGCAGATCCACTGTGAGTAAAAAGTTAGCATTGGACAGTGGGTAAACACTTTTTATGGAAACTATTGATAATGCGACGATTAGAAGTAACTGTTTCATCATTTATTCGTAGTAAAATGAAAAAAAATACACAATTAACAATATTATTAAAAAT
>CAYMQP010000503.1:0-1632 GCA_964392505.1 uncultured Bacteroidales bacterium | reverse complement strand
TTGGTACACCTTGCTGAGCTCGCCCTAGGTGGAACTGCAGTTGGTACTGGCTTAAATACTCCGCAAGGATACGCAGTCGAAGTTGCCCGACAAATAGCCGATCTTACAGGTTTTCCCTTCGTAACAGCAAAAAATAAATTCGAATCACTTGCAGCTCACGATGCTATTGTTGAATCGCACGGTGCGTTAAAACAATTAGCTGTCAGCTTAATGAAAATTGCCAACGATATTCGTATGCTGGCTTCCGGGCCCCGTTCAGGGATTGGTGAAATAAAACTTCCTGAAAATGAGCCCGGTTCATCAATAATGCCCGGAAAAGTAAATCCCACCCAAGTCGAAGCATTGACTATGGTATGTGCGCAGGTTATTGGTAACGATACAACAATCAGTGTCGGCGGAATGAATGGCCACTTTGAATTAAATGTTTTCAAACCTGTAATGATTGCTGCTTTCCTTCAATCGGCAACGCTTTTAGGCGATGCTTGTAAAACTTTTAATGATAACTGTGCTATCGGTATAGAACCAAATCATAATCGGATAAAGGAACATCTTGAAAATTCATTAATGCTGGTTACAGCTTTGAATACACATATCGGATATGAAAATGCAGCTAAAATTGCCAAAAAAGCACATAAGGAAGGAAAAACCCTGAAAGAAGCCGCTATTGAATTGAAATTATTAACTGCTGAACAATTCGATGAGTGGGTAGTACCTTCGAAAATGACCGGTTCACTTGATTAACCTACCTATGAAACTTAATTTTCTAATTATTTTCTTTTTCTTACCAGTCACTTTTGCATATGGTCAGAATAATTTTATGGCTCTTAGTTTCGGAGGTAGTTATCCCCTGAAGGATTTTGCTTCATATACTGATCTTACACACCATGGCTTTGCGTTAAACGGTTTCACCGGAGATTATTCCGGTGCTTTCTTTTCGAAAAAAAATTTTGGTATCGGTGGAAATATAAGATATACTTCGAATTCGATCGATGAAAATGCACTCCTTGATTTACTTGTTAGCGAATTTCCTGATGATTTTCCTTTAACTGATGAACCATCATACATTTCGGGTTTCTGGAATCATATTTCTTTATTGATTGGACCCGAATACACCATCCCCACCGAAAGAGTTAATATCGATTTGTTTGTGCATTCGGGAATTACTTTTATCTTGCCACCCGAAATGGGTGTCGAAGCAGTCAATGGCGATAATTATTATAATAGAAAACTGGAAATCAGGACAGTCAATTTAGGATTGAATATAGGTTGTGCCTTGAGATATCATTTGAGTGCTTTTACTTCTATACGAATTCATCTGAGTTATTTTATCTCGGCAAGCAAAGGTGATATTATTAAGAATATGGATATAGAAGGTAATACAACTTCAGACAGGGAAGATTATTTCTGCCCGATAAATACATTTAACGTCGGAATCGGGATCGCATACAGATTATATTCAATTGCAGAATGAGAAATCCCAAAAAAGAATCTCTTTTTTCTGAATTCAATCCTGTTAAAACACAGGAATGGGAAAATAAGATTAATGAAGACCTAAAAGGTGCCGATTATGATAAAAAGTTGATATGGCAAACGTTGGAAGGTTTTAAAGTTCGTCCATATTACCGAGAGGAA
>CAYMQP010000502.1:0-1689 GCA_964392505.1 uncultured Bacteroidales bacterium | reverse complement strand
ATACCTATTATTATGTAATTGATTTCCGGTCGAATGAACTGAAACCTTTAAAAGGAACAATTACAATTGTGCGCTAGAAACAATTGATAATTTCCAATTTATTAAATCTGATCGATAGTCTTTTTAAATATTACTGATTTAATATGGGGATGCATGAATTATAAAAAAACCATTTATAATTAAATTTTTCCTAGTTTAACAATTTATGTTCATTGATATAAAATTATTTTATTTCTGAACATGATATTCTAAATAAATTTATCCGAAGTTTGAACTACAAGAATTGAAAATTTTCACTCTTAAATCGTTGAAAACTTTCACAATACGAGCTAAAAAAAATTTGAATAAAATTGCAACTTGTGTCTTATTTTAAATACTTTGTTTCAATATTTCAGATAGTGGAACTATTTTAATACAAATTTGATGATTATTCATTAATTTAATAGAAAAGTGCCACAACAATCTTTAGATGTATGATTCTGACCAATATGCCTATCCTCTTGAAGTAAACTTCATGAACTATATTAATCCATTAATTTATTGGTAATTATTGATTTATGAAAAATAGAATATACATAATTTTATTAATTCTAAGTACCGCTTTTTTAATCGGATACTCACAAGATCATCAGACTTATAATAACTATACGGGCGATTGGTCCGATCCAGGAAGTTGGGAAATCGGAACTGGTATTCTGAATTCAGGCGACCTGACCTATATTTATGGTTATATTACAGTTAATGGTGATCTTAACTTAGATAATGGAAGAGACCTGGAAGTATTTGATACTTTAGTGATTACAGGTAATCTTACCGCCTATTGCGGTCTTTTTGGTCCCTATACTGATATAGTAGTTCATACCAATGGCCTATTGATCATTCTTGGTGATATGCTTGGTACACATAGTTTTGCTGATATTGATGGAGTACTAATAGTAGTAGGAGAGGTAGACCTTGGAAACTGGTTTTTCGATCCGCTAGCTGTTGGAGGGCATGCCTATTTTTATGACGATACACCCAATATCACACCCAATCCTCCGCCAAACCTGGAAGATGAAAATGATATTCCATACCCTCTCGATGATTTCTTAGATGATGTTACTTGTGCATCAACCGATACCGAGAATCCTGTCTTGAATCTTCCGGCAATAGGTACAGTAGAATGTAATACTCTTGTTCCCGCGGCATATGCTAATTATGCTGCACTGGTAAGTGCTGGCGGAAATGTTACAGATAATTGTGATGTTGTCACTGGTTCTTTTGTCCATGTAAGTGACGTTTCTGATGGTGGTAATTGTCCTGAAATTATTACACGTACCTATTCTATTGATGACTTTGCCGGAAATACCGGTGTAGCTAATCAACTTATTACTGTTGATGATAATACCAACCCCACGGCCAGTGATCCGGCCCCGGTGAATGTCCAGTGCATAGGGGATATTCCTGCCCCGGATATTACGGTAGTGAATGATGAGGCGGATAACTGCGATCCCACGCCCACGGTTGCCTGGGTGAGTGATGTAAATAATGGCGGAGCAGGATGTGCTGCCGATCCCTACACGGTCACAAGAACCTATAGCGTTACCGATGATTGCGGTAACAGCATCAATGTTACGCAAACCTTGACGGCAATAGATAATACCAACCCCACGGCCAGTGATCCGGCCCCGGTGAATGTCCAGTGCATAG
>CAYMQP010000501.1:0-1715 GCA_964392505.1 uncultured Bacteroidales bacterium | reverse complement strand
ATAGGACCAATACCATCGAGTCCACAAGGTACTCCCGGACCACAGGTATACATCAGGCTTCCTGCCAGAGTAAGTGCATTCAGCGATTCCTGTTCATACCCTCTTTCGTGTAATAAAAGCGATAACCAAGTATTCGTAAAAAGTACTACCCGATTTGAATACGTCCCTTCGCGCCAATAAAGCAAATTATCATCCCAGGTTAAATTATGTATATAGGAAATTACCAGATCAGCCAGTTCGTCTTCACCCAGTTCGAGCAAAGCTCCAATAGCAGCAGCATAGGCTTCACTGCTGGTTACAGGAATCCTATTGCCTGTCGGAACAACCAAGGTATGAAAGTTACCATCGGCATCAATCATTGATTTCAGGAAGTCGGTTCCCCTGTTAATAGCATCTAAAACATAACAATCGTTCGACTTTTTTAGGTAGCTATACAATCCTGTCAGCATCCATGGAAAATCGCCCATCCATATTGATCCGTCGGCTTCATACATGACCAAAACATTGCCTGAATAGCTGTTCCATGCCCTGGGCCAGTATCCTTCGTCCTGCTGATTTTCTGCCAGAAAGTGAGCTAGTTTCCTTGCTGCCTCTGCATATTCGTTAACAGGATTATGTTCCTCATCCCACTCCCCTTCAAGGGTTAGAATTTTCAAGGTAAGTCCTTGCCCGTAAAGCCATGATGAGCCGTCTTCGGCCCATGTTGTTAGCAAACCTGTTGATGTTTGACGCGAAAGAATAAAATCAAGCGCCTTTTGTCGGATAATATTCAGGGTATCCTCCTGTATTGATAGAACCTCAAGTTCAGTATGTCTTGCCCACCCACCCGTTGAATCGGCTACGAGATTCCTGAAAGAAAACACGCCCGAATCGGCAGAAGGATTATCGACCCACGGATGCGATTTTATTCCAAAGGATATTACTTGCACAGAATCCCAGTTAAATTCAGCTGGGATAGTAAAGAAATTATCGTATCTATGGAAAAACAGCCTGTTAATCCATCGGTCGACGCACAAAATACCATCTTCCCCCATTCGTGTATGATAAGCATGATATGTTCCATCTTCGAATTTTACTTCTACAACCTGTTCTTTATGGCACGGATAATCATCCTCACAAGCACTACCATGCAGGTCGAATCCAAATATGTCATATTTACTTAACGAAATCGGTTCAGGCAAAATCATGTAGCACTGCACCCATTGATTATTTCCAGCTGCTAATCGCCAATGCAAGTTAATACTGGTATCACTGGTAGTTACAATACCGGAACTTCCATCAGAAGCGTTGGCTGTCCAATTAGAAACGTTATAAAAATCCTCATCGGAAATTACCAGTTCGCCGCTCCAGCCAGGACAATCAGCAGTTTTTTGACCTGATATAATGCCTGCTGTTATTATTAGAAACCATATAATAATAAATGTATGAATGAAGGAATACATAAGGTCTGGATATGTTGTATCATGAGAAAATTATTAATTTCTGGCCAGATATACAATAAAACTACAAATCAGCCAGATTAAGAAATATTGGATTACATGTTATTCGATAACTTCCCACCATTGTGTCTGAGGCAGTTTGCTATCCAAACTAACTTCCTGACCCGGCAAAGGAGTTGTCAATGTGACTCCCAGTTTATCGGCTTCGGCTGCTATGCGTTGAACGGGTTCCTTCCATGGATGAAAAGCCAGGTTGAATTTTCCCCAGTGTATGGG
>CAYMQP010000500.1:0-1738 GCA_964392505.1 uncultured Bacteroidales bacterium | reverse complement strand
CAGCAATTTCCGGTCAGATTTTTTTTCGCACAATATTTTACAATAAAAATAAATTTAACAACGGATTTACCGGATTTTACGGATTATCCTGACACATAGGGGAGGGGCCGTCGATTTATATTTGATACTTCATAACAAAAAAACACCAATTACTTAACAAAAATCTAGTATTAATGTTTTTTCAAATAGAGTAAAATAAATTGAAATGGGAGGGGTACATAAACGCCCTAAAAAACATTTACGTTTCTCGAATCTATTAAGCTGTTTGCAGGATGCAATTAATGAAATTGTCGATTGCAGAACACAAGAGAAAATCAAATATACATTAGCAGACTATTATACATGTGGATTTGCTATGTTTTTTCTGCAAGACCAATCGGTTTTAGAATTTCAACGAAGGTTGCAGAAGAAAATAAATCGTAATAACCTTAGTACAGTGTTCAATATAAAGAATCTTCCTTCTGATACACAGCTTCGGGATGTTATAGATAATCATTCGTATAAACCAATACAAAAGGTGTTTAAGCAATATTTCCATAAATTACAGCGAGGGAAATATTTGTCAAAATTTCAGTTTCTTGACTCATCTTATCTTATTACAATCGATGGAACAGAATATTTCTCATCTGAATCAATTCACTGTAAAAAGTGCTTATATAGCAAAACAAAAGAGAGTGGATTACGATATCATCACCAGATTTTGCAAGCAACACTTGTACATCCTAAGATGAGACAAGTTATTCCATTTGCACCTGAGTTTATCAGAAATAAGGATGGAAAGAAAAAGCAGGATTGCGAGCGAAATGCCGGGAAGAGACTTATAAACCGGATAAGACAGGATCATCCTCAATTACCAGCTGTAATTGTAGGCGATAGCCTTTATTCCAATCAGCCGTTTATAAATGAATTAACAAAACATTACTTCTCCTATATTCTCACAGCAAAACCAAATGATCATAAAAGCTTATATGCTGATATTCAGGGACTACAGAGAGCTGGACTTCTTGATAAACGTGAGAAAACAGAAAACAAACGTAAATATGTTTATGAATGGGTTAATGAAGTACCATTAAATGGTAACCCTAAAAGCTCCTTAGTTAATTTTGTTCAACTTTGTATTTACAAAGGAGAAAAGCTTACTTATCGAAGTGCTTGGATAACAGATATAAAGATAACCGATGAAAATGTTTTTGAAATAGTAGCAGGTGGAAGAGCCAGGTGGAAAATCGAGAATGAAGGATTCAATACATTAAAGAATCATGGTTATCACCTTGAACACAATTTTGGACATGGCAAGAAAAATTTATCTGAAGCATTATTTATACTCAATTTATTGGCCTTCTTTTTTCATCAAATATTTTCTTTATCAGATTATCAATATCAAACTGCCCGTGCTGATTTTAGTGCAAGGACTGAATACTGGAATTTTATTCGGTCGGTTTTCCGGATGTTCTTATTTGACTCCTGGGAACAGCTACTTGAAAAAATGAATTCCCCGCCGATATCACTCCGTGAGAAATAGTAATATAATTCTAAGCAATAAAATCCCATGTAATTTCAAATAATGATGACACTTATGTTCTCCTTATGCTAAAAACCAGCAATTCCGGTGAACAACCTTGGCTATTATAATACTGCCGTTCCCGGCAACACCCCCCTAAGGCATCTGTCCGGAGGACAGCTGTGCCTTAGGGGGGTGTTGCAGGGAAACAGGCAGTAGAATCAGAGAAAAACTTGT
>CAYMQP010000499.1:0-1754 GCA_964392505.1 uncultured Bacteroidales bacterium | reverse complement strand
TAATGGTATTGGCCAAACCGGGTTCGATTACTCCGCACACGAAATTCAAGGCTGAGGTATATATCTTGAAGAAAGAAGAAGGTGGAAGGCATACGCCATTCCATAATAAATATCGGCCTCAATTTTATTTGAGAACACTTGATGTAACGGGTGAAATTCATTTGCCTGAAGGTACCGAAATGGTAATGCCCGGAGATAATGTTACGATTACAGTTGATCTGATTACACCTGTTGCCATGGATAAAGGATTGCGATTTGCAATTCGTGAAGGAGGCAGAACTGTTGGTGCAGGACAGGTAATAGATATTATTGAATAGAATCCTTTAGCTAAATAGAAGATAAATCCCCGATAAGGGTTTATCTTCATTTCTTTCAAAGGTGTGACTAAATCTGACGATTATCCGGAGGTTGAGAATTCTGCAATGAAATATAAATAAAAGATTTTCAGCCGATAATTCAATCAATGAAATAATTGAATGAAAATACGGGTGTAGCTCAGTTGGTAGAGCACTGGTCTCCAAAACCAGGTGTCGGGCGTTCGAGTCGCTCCTCCCGTGCATAACATAAAGTGTAATAATGAAAATAATCCAGTACTTTAAGGAATCCTATGCAGAGTTGATGCATAAGGTAACCTGGCCTTCGTGGGAAGAATTACAGGGTAGTGCTATTGTAGTAATGGTTGCTTCCTTTATTATAGCTCTTGTAATTGCACTCATGGACCTGACTTTTAAGAACATTATGTCAGGTATTTATGGTTTGTTTTATTAGTTGAGTCATTTGGAAATCCTGTGATGGAAGAAAACGAAAAAAAGTGGTATGTATTGCGTGCCATAGGTGGGAAAGAAAAGAAAGTAAAGGAATATATCGAGAGTGAAATATCCAGATTAAATCTTGAGGAATACATTTCACAGGTACTTATTCCCACTGAGAAAGTGTATCAGATACGAAACGGTAAGAAAATAAGCAAAGAACGTAATTTCTTTCCGGGTTATGTTCTGGTTGAGGCATCGCTTGTAGGTGAAATTCCCCATATCCTCAGAAATATTCCAAACGTAATAGGATTTCTGGGTCAAAAAGCAAATGAAGATCCTACTCCATTACGAATGTCTGAAATAAACCGAATACTGGGTAAAGTGGATGAACTTGCTGCAGGTGACGAGGAATTGAATACACCTTTTTATATAGGAGAATCAGTGAAAGTGATTGACGGACCTTTTAATAGTTTTACGGGAATTATTGAGGAGGTAAATGACGAAAAGAAAAAACTTAAAGTGATGGTGAAAATCTTTGGAAGAAAAACGCCACTTGAACTTAGCTTTATGCAGGTAGAAAAAGAATAAAAATTTACATGACGGATCGTCACAAAAACCTTAATGCTTCCTGAGTGACTGTCTGAATTGTAAATCTCAATAATTAATCAGAAATAAATAAAAAATGGCAAAAGAAGTTGCTGGACTAATTAAATTGCAGATACGCGGTGGAGTTGCAAATCCTTCACCTCCTGTTGGTCCCGCCTTGGGTGCCAAAGGTGTTAACATTATGGAATTTTGTAAACAGTTTAATGCCCGCACACAGGATAAAACTGGTAAACTGTTACCGGTTGTTATCACGATATATCAGGACAAATCGTTCGATTTTATCGTGAAAACACCTCCGGTCGCAGTACAGCTTCTCGAAATGGCCAAAATTAAAAAAGGCTCATCGGAATCTAACAGGACAAAAGTTGCTACGGTAACGTGGGATCAGGTGAAGAT
>CAYMQP010000498.1:0-1758 GCA_964392505.1 uncultured Bacteroidales bacterium | reverse complement strand
CGTTCTCCAGTTAAGTGAAGTGAAATTTTGGTTTTGTGAACCGTTGGAAATGATTGTGTCCAGCCGTCCTGATATTGTTTTTCCCTCAATTTTGTTGCGGTTATTTTTAGCCCCTTCTTCATCGTATAATCCTTCGGAATAGGTGATAATAATGGTACTGTTTTTCCCTCCGCTAAAAAGTAAAGTTGGATATACGTTGGTAAGGAATGTTTGGTCCAGGAGAATTTTCGCAGTTGTATTGGCTGGAATCTCAAATGCTACTTTTTCAGCCGGGAAGCTTTTGGGTACTGAAACACCTTCAGTTTTTCTTGTTGAGACAAGTCTTTGCACGGTCATTTCCATCTGTGGAATGATGGAGGGTTGCAATGTCCAACCTCCCCTGGTATTAAAACCAAATCCTCTTTCTGACCTTTCAAAAACAGGTTTTGCCTGCTTCCAGCCAGTGTCGTCGAAGTCAACAGTTTTCCAACCCTTCACCGCAAGGTTCATATCAATTTTATCACCTGCCCCGGCTGCATAATAACCACGAACGTTCTGACTTATGGGCTTGTAGCTTTTATCCCCGATACATTTCCACGATGCATTGGAATTGAGGGTTTTTGTTTCATCGTTGGTACCCTGCAACAAAAAACCGGTTCTATAGGAAAATTGTGAGACCGGTTTCAGATTTCCTTCATTCCACACTTCTGCTGAGATGATATTTGTACCTTTTTTCAGATAAGGTGCAAGATCGACAGTTTCATAATTCCAGTGTAAAATATCACCCAGAGCGGGGCCTAATGAAACCAGTGTTTCATTAATAAAAAGTTTGTAACGGTTATCGGCCGAAACCCGCACTTCGAATTTCTGAGGTACCACCTCCAGATTAAGAGACTTTCTGAACAAATATAAACCGGGATCATTTGCTCCGGCATCAGGAACACTTACCCACTCAGCATCCCATTCGTTATTTTGATCCCTGCCTCCAAACTGGGCATTAACAGTAAAAGCAAAAATTAAAAAAATTGCTGTGATTAAATTTTTCATGATAATAGAGTATAATGAGTTATCTCTTTATTTAACAGCCGTCTCATTGTAATTAATCCTAATACCGTAGTTGCAGATAATAGACTAAGCCCCGATATACTATTCGGATTCTCTTCACCCTTAAGTTTGCCTGATAATACACCCTTGCTTAAAGTGATTATATCATCTACTTGCTGTTTTGTTTCAGGATTTACACCAAAATAGTATCCGGGATAAAGCTTATCAATCTCATAGGCTGTCATAATTCCACTCATCTTTTCGCAAGTTGCTATACGTGTGGCGAAATTGGTAGTCAAAAGCAAGTTTCCTGATCCAAATGAATCAGCGCCAAATTCGGTAATGTTTTCATTCACCCATTTTAATCTGGCAATAATGTTTAAAATCTCCATATTTCCGGCATAAAGACCGATTTCTTCCTGGGACAATGCAGAAAAAAAATTAGTATGACTGACAAAAGTACTCCGATATGGAGATTAAACTTTTTGAAAATATTTTTAATTTAAAATTGTTTTACGTACTAAAATTTATTGAATTTGATCGTATTATAATTCTGACTTTTCTATCATTTCAACCAGTCCATCAATAATGCCCCGCTCAGCAAAATTGGGTTTCAGGCGCGAACTCAGCACCTGGAATGTATATCGTTGAAATGCCTCATCACTGGGGATATAACCTGAATTGGATGATCCGTTGGTAATGGAAGAGAAAATTGTATTTGTCAAAGGGGATTCC
>CAYMQP010000497.1:0-1775 GCA_964392505.1 uncultured Bacteroidales bacterium | reverse complement strand
GTATGATTCAATCAGAAAGTTACCAGGAATAGGTAATTATACTGCAGCGGCCATAGCTTCCCTTGCTTTCAATTTGCCCTATCCTGCTATTGATGGCAATGTGTTTCGTGTGCTTTCACGTTATTTTGGAATATATACACCGATTAATTCAGCCAAGGCCAAAACCGATTTTCTAGATGCTGCAAAAGAAATTTTGGATATTAAAAATCCCGGCAAACATAACCAGGCTATGATTGAGTTAGGAGCTCTTATTTGTCTGCCAAGGAATCCGGAGTGTTTGGAATGTCCGATTTCAGAAACATGTTTTGCATTTCAGAAAAATAAGGTAAATGAATTACCTGTGAAAGTAAAAAGCCCAAATACTATTGACAGGTATTTTTATTATCTGATCATTCGTATAAAAGGTAAAATCTATATTCGGCAGAGAAAACAAAACGATATCTGGGCGTTACTTTACGAATTTCCCATGATAGAAATGAAACACAAAACTGAGCTTAGTATATTAGTAAAAAGGAAGAAGTGGAAAATAATATTTGCGAACTCTGAACCCAATGTGAAAAGAATATCTCCCGAGTATGTGCATAAACTTTCGCATCAGACGTTACATGCCTGGTTCATCGAAATTGAAACCGATGTACCGCTTATTTTACAGGCAGTACCGGTCGCTGAATCCGAACTAGAAAATTATCCTTTGCCACGCTTGATTGATCGTTATTTAAAGGATATGAGTTGAATGAAGAATATTTGAATTAGATGTTTCAGATTTGATTAATTTTGTATTTTTATCCCATCTAAAACTTTTAAACATGTCAGTTAATAAAGCTATTCTTGTGGGTTTTGTTGGAAACGACCCCGATGTCAGATATCTCGATAGTGGAACACCAGTTGCCAATTTCCGATTAGCCACCTCGGAAAATTATACCAACCGAACTGGTGAAAAAGTAACACAAACCGAGTGGCATAATATTGTATTATGGAGGGGCTTGGCTGAGGTAGCTGAAAAATACGTTAAAAAAGGATCGCAGGTATTTATTGAAGGAAGAATACGTACACGTGCATGGGATGACCGCGATGGAAACAAACGATATACAACAGAGATAGTGGCGGACAGTATGCAATTATTAGGTAAAAAAGGAGATGCGGGCTACGATACAGGTCCCGCACCTGGAAGTACAACCGAGACTACTCCTGAAACAAAGCCAGATAATGACTTTGCCAGTGATAACGAAGGAGCCGATGATCTACCTTTCTGATTAGTTAATACTGCAGAAAAGTTTGGAATCAGATTTATACCACACATTTAGTAACCTTATAGGAAGTATTACTATCGGATATTTCAGCGGAGGAATCATTATTAACCTCGTAATATTAGTGATTCTTCTGGCTATATCAGGTTTTGTCTCTGGTAGCGAAGTTGCTTATTTTTCACTATCTCCGGGGGACATTACTACACTTAGAAATAGCGGTAGCCGATTCAGTAAGTTGGTTGTAAACCAATTGCAAGTACCAGATCGTTTACTGGCCACCATTTTAATTACCAATAATTTTGTAAATGTGGGTATTGTCGTTCTTTCAACCTTTATTATAAATACATTGATTAGTTTTTCGGGTCCTCAATGGATCAAATTCCTGATCCAAGTTGTTGCTGTTACTGCATTGATTCTATTTTTCAGTGAAATTTTCCCTAAAATTTATGCTAACC
Organism: uncultured Bacteroidales bacterium; assembly: GCA_964392505.1. Lineage (GTDB taxonomy): Bacteria > Bacteroidota > Bacteroidia > Bacteroidales > UBA10428 > UBA10428. The sequence continues at coordinate 73 of CAYMQP010000497.1, read as the reverse complement.
GCTTTTCCATTCAATTTGCCAGATTAACAGCGCCCGGTCTGAAATTTTTCAGTACGCTTTTCTGGCCTATAAG
>CAYMQP010000496.1:0-1777 GCA_964392505.1 uncultured Bacteroidales bacterium | reverse complement strand
TTGAAATTAACCTGATAGGTGATTCGGCGGAATATATTTCCCGGCAGGAAGATACCCTTTTTATAACCGGTCCCGAAAATTATATCAGGAAATGGCGTGAATTTCTTTTTCTTAATATGAAAGCCCATGAAGGTAAATGGCTGGTATATATTATGAAAACCGAAGATAACAGACTGTTTTTCGATGAGCTCCTGGAATCGTCGGAGGTTGATACGGTTCAAAGTTTTGTTGAAATCACTCCTGTTATTGATACAATTGAGAATAAAGTTACCGAGTACTACCTCGATCCGTCGAAAAAAGACTTATCGCAGATTTTAAAGATAAAGGAAATCTCATTTGATTATATAAGGCAATAGAAATTTAAAAAAATTGTTATTAACTATCGATTACTCTTTAACAAATTGAATCGAATATATTTTATCTCTACCCAACATAACACAAAGCAGGTAAATTTCGGGTTTTAGTTCAGCCAGCGTATAATTGTAGATACCGGATTCCGGATCTATTTCTAATGGATTCAATTCTAAAATCTGACCCTTAAGATTTAGTATACTGATTTTGATGTCTTGATATTTCTCTGACTGCAATTCAACAGTTATATAATCAACCGCCGGATTGGGATATACCTTTATTGCATCAGGAAATGAAGTTTGTTTATCCTCCGGCATATTTTCTGTAAAAAGTATCTGGTTCTCACTTACAACCAAAACAAGCGGTATCTGTTTGGTATTAATTTCCGGATCGTTGCTGTAAATGATTAATGTTGTTGTATATCTGCCAACCTCAAGATTACGGCCATCTAACTGCAAATAACAAATAAGCGACGATCCGCCTTCTACCACACCTTCATCATTATAGGCTATTTCCAGCCACCCTTCGTAAGAAGCCGTATCTTGAAGAACCACATTATAAACAAGTTCACCGCCTCCCTCTATATTCCCTATATTAAGTCCGTAATTTATTACCTCGCCGGGTTGAATATTCAGATGAATTGAATCGACAACCTGAAGTACAGGAGGTGTATCTTGCAAAATATCAGCTCTCCATACTGCCTTGAATCCTTCCTTATTTATCACACCATCGGATACGAACTGGATATACATGCTGCCTGAATTAGCCGTTACGGTATTAGGAATTGTATTTCCCGTTAATGTTAATAAAAGTTCTCCCGATTCATCTGTGCCATCATAGATATAAAGATAGTCGTATGCTTCTTCAATAAATGCTTCCATGAAATAGAAAGTAATGGCTTTACAACATTCGGGTTGGATTAAAAAACCGTATTCTTCGCTGTTCTGGTAAGCACCTTCTGGTCCTCCGGAATCGAAGAGAATACCTGCTGTGCTCTTTGAGCTGCTATCAACTCCTAATGTATATCCCGGCAATACTTCAACCGCTTCGGAATGTGTAATACTGTCAGTACCATAAGCGTTTGATACTATTAGTGAGATATCATACTTTCCCACTGAATCAAATGAAATTTCAGGATTCTGTGTTTCAGAAAAATCAGGTAATGCTCCTGGAATCTGCCAAAACCACAATTGAGGAAGATTCACGGACCGATCGTATAGGATTATTGTTTCGTTAGTACTAACCACACTGTCCGATACTCGAAAATTAACTATCGGAGCTTCTGTGTTCGGTTGAATAAATATGGTATAATCTTCATACTGCCCGTATTGCGTAGGTCCACAACCAGTGAGTTGATATGCAGTATGATCGGAGCCAATCCGCAGCCGGAGCGGAGCATTATAAACTGCAGGCTCAGGTATTATAA
>CAYMQP010000495.1:673-1780 GCA_964392505.1 uncultured Bacteroidales bacterium | reverse complement strand
TCATTACTTATGGCAGGGATTTGGATGATGCGGGCGAAATTCTTCTGAAATATTACTATAAGTATAAATCATGACAAAAATTGCAATTATCGGCGGAACCGGATTGGAAAATCCTGATATACTTAAAGACGCTTCCAGTATAAAAGTTACAACACCTTTTGGGGATCCTACCTCCGACCTCACCACAGGTACTATTGAAGGAAAGGAGGTTGTAATTCTTTCACGTCATGGAAAAGACCATTCTATAACGCCCACCGGTGTTAATAATCGTGCAAATATTCATGCACTAAAGGAACAGGGTTGCACTCATATTCTTGCTACTACTGCCTGTGGTAGTTTGAGAGAAGAAATCGGGCGTGGACATATTGTAATACTCGACCAGTTTATCGATTACACTCATCACCGTAAGGTAAGCTTCTACGAACGATTTGAAAATGGTGATCTGAAACATACTCCTATGGCCGATCCTTTTGACACATACCTGCGTGAAAAAATTATAGAATCTGCCGACGAACTAGGATTAGTTTTTCACTCCAGAGGTACGATGATAACTATCGAAGGCCCGAGGTTTTCGACACGGGCCGAATCCAATATGTTTCGTATTTGGGGTGCCGATGTTGTAAATATGTCCACTGCACCAGAAACTGCACTGGCTAACGAGGCACATATACCCTATGCTGCCATAGCTATCAGTACCGATTATGATTGCTGGAAGACCGATGAATCGCCTGTAACATGGGAAGAGGTACTTAAAGTTTTTCAACTGAATGTCGAAAAAGTTATAAAGTTATTGGTGAAGGTAGTGGGTAAGTTATAATTCTCATATTTGTATTCTTACTATTGGGTGTATAATTATTATATTCTTAACTTTTACTTTAACAGTTTGAAAATTTATTACTACCGATCTTTTTAAAAAGTTTATTCGTTGCTATATTTAAGTATATATTATTGTTGCGATCAAATATTGAAGGGTATGAAAAAAAATAAATCCTCTCTACTGTTATTAATGGTAATAAATATCCTATCTGTTTTCTTTATAAGGCTTTATGCTCAGGATAATCTGGATACTTCTTCAGAAAGGTACCTATATCGTCCGCGGAATGTCAG
>CAYMQP010000495.1:0-663 GCA_964392505.1 uncultured Bacteroidales bacterium | reverse complement strand
CAACGATACTTTAAAAATGGATGAAGAAAAGGATACCCTGATGATGGTAAACCAGGATTCCATTGATGCCCGCATGCAATTCGTTCGCGATTCTATAGAAGCCCGGATGCAGTTTATTCGTGATTCCATTGCTGCACGTGAGGCATTTGTCAGGGATTCTATTCGGCGTCGTGAACGCAAACTCGATTCATTGAACTTTCTGAAAGCTGCATTACCTGGCTTACTCGAAGCATCAATAAAAACAGCATCGGAAGAAATTATTATTAATATTGCTAATCCGGAGATCACTGAGGATTTATTACTAACCGATTATCAGTATATCACACTCCCAGTGGATTTTACCCGACCATTTACTCCATGGAAATCAACATTAAATCTTTCCAATAAACCTATATCGATAGTAGTTGATCCAAATCCCAGAAAGAAGAAGATAATCTCTATTCAATCACCATCGTTTCACTATTTATATGAATATGATCCCCGCTCCAAAACATTGCAAATAACAGAGCCGAGTGCCATTGTGACCAAAGCTTCCGGCAAGCTTTACAAAATACCTGTCGATACTGTTTTTTACGATGCTCGTGGCAGGGTTAGTAAGATTAAGCGCTATCACGTATTTTATCAGGTAAAAAATAATTATCAGAAAGGAGCATACGTTTTTAC
>CAYMQP010000494.1:0-1787 GCA_964392505.1 uncultured Bacteroidales bacterium | reverse complement strand
TTATAATACAGATGGATCGTTAGACAATTCATTTAGCTATGATGGAAAGGTATTAACCTATATAAGCGGAGTTTATAGTTTCACAAATACGGTGGCAATACAACCCGATGGTAAAATAGTTGCTGCCGGTGTTAGCAAATATATTACTTCCGATGATATGGATATCACAGTTGTAAGGTATAATCCGGACGGTACATTAGATAATTCTTTTAGTGTTGACGGAATAGTCATTACTTCATTAGGAGAATATAGAGATGAACCAAATGCTATTGCTATTCAGCCAGATGGCAAGATACTGATAGCAGGGCAAAGCAATAATGGTGCTAATACTGATGTAGCCCTGGTGCGATACAATCCTGATGGAACATTAGACCTCTCTTTCAATCAGAATGGAAAAGTTACGACAGATATTGATAATACATACAATCGGGCACTTTCAATGGTTGTACTCCCTGATGAAAAAATTCTAATATCTGGAACTACCTATAACGGAACGGACGATGACATACTTCTTATAAGATATAATCCTGATGGAACTCTGGATCCGACTTTTGGAGATGAAGGAATAGTAATTACAGATATTGACAATAACGATAATGATGGCAGAGCAGTGGCTCTTTCGGAAACCGGAGATATTGTAGTAGCAGGAAGTTCTTTTGATGAAACACTCGACTATTCTGAAGTGTTTATTGCTTGTTATTATACTGAATTAAGTACAGGTATAATCAATTTTACTGCACCTGAAAATACTTACTATATCTATCCAAATCCGATTGAAGATTTTACTGTTCTGAAATATGAACTTTCCCGGGCCGAAACTATTTCAATTGAATTATATGATATTCATGGCAGGCTGATACAAACATTTCTTTCACAGGAAAAAAGATCAGAAGGAACTCACGAAGAAATCATTACGCTAAATAATAATATTCCCCCTGGAAATTATTTACTGGTAATTTCCAATAATCTTGGAAGCCAGGGTATACGAATTAATATTCAATAAACTTAAAATATTTGAATCATGAAAAAACAACTTATACTTATTTTAACTTTTATCTTGCTTATTGTGCAAGTGACATTTTCCCAGCCCGGAACTCTTGATTGCGATTTCGATGCCGATGGCAGGGTAGTTACCGATTTTAATAATAACCACGATGCGGGAAGGGCTGTAGCCGTTCAAACTGATCAGAAAATTGTTGTTGCCGGTATTAGTGATAACGGAGCAAACAAAGATTTTGCCCTTGCACGCTATAATATTGACGGAACACTTGACAATACCTTCGGCGAAGGAGGGAAAGTAATAACAGATATAAATAATAATGATTATTCTCATACCATAGCCATTCAGACAGACGGAAAAATCCTGGTTGCGGGTCATTCATATCCTTCAGATGACTACGATGTTACTATTGTCCGGTACAATACCGATGGCAGCCTCGATAACTCTTTTGGTACCGATGGAATTGCTACTATTGTTCGAAGTGGTGAAGATCAATGTAGGGCCATGGCTGTTCAAACGGACGGAAAAATTGTAATTGCCGGGTTTTTGTATAACATGAACAACGATTTTTCGGTTTATAGGTTTAATGATGACGGATCACCGGACGTAACTTTTGGATCATCAGGTTATGTACAAACCGAGGTTGGAGATTATGATGATTTTCTTCGTGATGTTGCTATTCAGCCGGATGGTCAAATTATTCTTGCCGGATATTGTGACAATGGAACAGATGTTGATATTGCCCTGGTTCGATTTACATCAACAGGTGAACTGGATGGTCTTGTAG
>CAYMQP010000493.1:0-1800 GCA_964392505.1 uncultured Bacteroidales bacterium | reverse complement strand
TCTGTTGGGTAAGTTCAACAGCTTTCTCAGGAGTTTCGGCAACGACGTATTCCCCATCGGGCAAGTAATAAACGGGTATCCTATGCCCCCACCAGAGCTGACGGCTGATACACCAGTCCTTTACATTTTCCATCCAGTGGCGATACAGATTCTTGAATTTGGTCGGGTAAAACCTGATTTCATCGTTGAGTACATTTTCAAGCGCCGGTTTTGCAAGCTCCTTCATGTTCAGGTACCACTGTTCCGAAAGGCGGGGTTCTATTACCACGTCGGTGCGTTCCGAGTATCCTATTTTATTTACATAATCCTCCTCTTTAACCAGGTTCCCGGCACGCTCCAGCTTAGGAATTATCAGTTTGCGAGCTTCGAAGCGATCGCTTCCAACGAAAAATTGTGCTGCCTCGCTAAGTGTTCCATCAGGATTAAATATATCGACAATCTCGAGGTTATGCCTTAATCCTATTTCATAATCGTTTTCATCGTGGGCCGGGGTTATTTTCAGGCAGCCGGTACCAAATTCCATATCAACATAATCGTCGTAAATAATAGGAACCGATCGTTCAACCAGCGGAATAATGGCTCTTTTATCTTTAAAATGATGAAATCTTTCATCGGCCGGATTCACACAAACAGCCGTATCGCCCAGTATGGTTTCAGGACGTGTGGTGGCAATGGTTATCCAATCGTTGCTCGAACCTTCAATTTTATACCGCACATAGTAAAGCTTCGATTTTTCTTCCTTATAAACTACTTCTTCGTCCGATAGCGCTGTTTTTGCCTTCGGATCCCAGTTTACCAAGCGAACACCCTTATAAATATATCCCTTGTTATATAGGTCGACGAACACTTTAATTACACTGGACGAGAGTTTTTCATCCATGGTAAAGCAAGTGCGTTCCCAATCGCACGAAGCTCCAAGTTTTTTAAGCTGCTCAAGGATAATACCCCCATGTTTTTCCTTCCATTCCCAGGCATGATCAAGAAACTGCTTACGGTTAATATCGCTCTTCTTAATTCCTTCCTCGTTCAGTTTTGCAACCACTTTGGCTTCCGTGGCAATGGAAGCGTGATCGGTACCCGGTACCCAGCAGGCATTTTTACCCAGCATACGTGCACGTCGGATAATAATATCCTGAATCGTATTATTCAGCATGTGGCCCATATGCAGCACACCGGTCACATTAGGCGGTGGGATAACAATAGCATAGGGTTCGCGATCGTCAGGAACTGAATGGAAGAAGCCCTGATCCATCCAATACCGGTACCATTTATCTTCAACTGCTTTTGGATTGTATTTGCTGGGAATATCCATGATGTAACCTGTTGATGCCTAATAATGCGTCTAAAAATCGCGTAAAAATAAAAAATAAAAAAGATTATAAGCCGTCTCTCTTAAGAGACATTATTATTAATTCAGGAAATTGTAAAATAATCGTTTAACAATATAACTCTTTTCCCCAATGACTCGTAGTAAATAAACGTTATAATAAAAGAACAACTAATATAGTTGTTTAAAACATAGCTATTTTATATGTTCAATGAATAATATACATTAGCATTTTATTTCAACCAGCGATCATTTTTGCATAAGATTTGTTAAAAATTAAAAGACAGAAAATAATACTTTAAAAAATATCTCTAAATTTGCGAATTGAAAAACTAATTATCATGAAAAAGATTATTGCAAGTCTGTTATTTGTGGTTGTAACCTGTTCAATGAGTTGTTCACAGGCACCCGCAAATGAGGAAGTGAAATCAGTATTTGGACCGTCTATTGAGTTTGCCGAAACCGAGCATAAT
>CAYMQP010000492.1:0-1801 GCA_964392505.1 uncultured Bacteroidales bacterium | reverse complement strand
AACTCTACCTCAGGTAGTACAAGAAGATAAATTGTTCTATGAATTAATAGTGATTGCGGATACAATACGAGTAGGAAGGATTCGTGAGAAACAAATTGCAGTTGAAGAATTAAATAAGCGACTGAAAAATGCCTAGTACAAATATCGAAATACTTCAAACTGTAGCAAATGGATTGGGTGAATTAAAAGATGAGATGGTTTTTGTTGGTGGTGTTGTAGCAGAACTATATGCAAGAGAGCCGGCAACATCAGATATTCGACCCACCCAAGATGTTGATTGTATAATTGAACTTAGTTCTAAAACTGCTCATGCAGAATTGGAAGAAAAATTAAGAGCGAAAGGTTTTGCACACGATACTTCGAGAGAAGCTCCGATTTGCAGATGGATATTTAAAGGTATTAAGGTTGATATAATGCCAGCTGATTCTGATGTACTTGGTTTCAGTAATATGTGGTATCCAGAAGGTATCGGAAACAAGATTATAAAAGAGCTTTCTGACGGTACAGAAATATTTGTATTTACACCTGAATATTACTTAGCTGCAAAGTTTGAAGCACATAAAGGACGTGGAGGAAATGATTTACGCCAAAGTCATGATTTTGAAGATATAATTTACATATTAAATAACTGTATAGGACTAATTGATAGTATTAGTAATGCAAATAGCACTGTTAAAACATACCTAAAAGGAGAATTCCTGAACCTGATACAAGACGAAAACCTTACTGAAGGCGTTGAAAGTGCTTTACCTTATGGTTCAGATTCTGATAGCACCGAGATAATTCTTGAATTAATAAAAAACATCTCTGAAATTGAATAATGAGGAAAGGTAAATCATAAATATTACCTGAAGAGTGATTAATTACCTAGATCAGCATAGACCCTATATGTTTCAGTGGTAAAGGTTAGTTTCCCGACTTACTTATGCATATTAATAAGATTGTATTAACCCATAGCTGGGCGTAGTCTCCAGACTACGCTTAACTTAAAATGTAGTTTTCAACTACAACCCTCACCCGGCTTTACTACCTGCTAAATATTCTTTTTCCCGATTGGTACAAAGCGAATTTTAGTTAAGTTTTGTTGCTTCACACTTTCTTGTGAAATAAAGTGTGGATAGCAGCCTTTTGTTTAGGGTAAGAAAGAATGTCTTATTCTTTTTGTACCCTTTTGTCTGCCATACAAAAGAGTACCAGAAAAAGTCACCACGGCCAATCCCGATATAAGATTTTGTTGGTTGTGCTAAGAAAAACCTTACAAATCTATAATCGGGACACGCTGGCCGTGGACAAGCCAACGCATAAGGTTATTATCATAGTAAAACCATATTATGCTCCTCTGACATATTTTATTTGTCATTTGGACACGACAGCTTCACCGGGTGGACCCTCACCTGCGAAGCCAATGGCCAGTTTTTTTATAAACATTCCCGACGGATCCCGCCTTTGGCGGAAGGAGATCAGGAATCCAGTGATTCATAATAATATTTTAAGCGAAGTAAATACGCCTGGAGAATAGCCCGTAGGGCTTATATTATTGTAACCCCGGGTGTGAACCCGGGGTTAGGTAAACAACAGGAAAACCGTCGCATCTGCTTTGTTGTGGTAGGAGTAGTTGTTTGTATGCGGCGGAATGGATACTTTTTATTTATCTGTTTATATTCTAAGAACTTTGAAGTTAAGTTGGTTTGTTTTGAAATGCTTGTTATTTGTTCCTTTCTTTTCCTTGATGAAAAGAAAGGAACCAAAGAAAAATCAAGGCCTGGGCTTCTCGGCGATCCACCATCGGTTCGCTGTCTAA
>CAYMQP010000491.1:0-1839 GCA_964392505.1 uncultured Bacteroidales bacterium | reverse complement strand
TGAGGCTGAGATTAAAGAGAAAGCTAAGATAATACTAGCATAGGATTCAGTTGGCAATCAATGGCAGTTTTTAATTTTAAATTAGAAAATAGAGCCAAAAAAATACTATTTAACCTTAGCCTTCTCCTTAACCTCAGCCTTCATATTATATCAAATATAAGAGATTAATCATGATCTCCGGCATCATAATCTACAACCAAAGGCTTGAAATTTAAAGAAAACTATAAGAGAGGATCTATAGCAACGCACAGTCGATCGAAGATTTCTTCGATGCTGCCCATTCCCTGAATACCTTTATATTTGTTCTGGGCTTCATAGTAATCTTTTACAGGAGTGGTTTCGCTGTTATATACCTTGATCCGGTTTTCGATAATCGATTGATCCTGATCGTCGACCCTTCCTGATTCCTTACCGCGAAGCAACAGGCGTTTTATCAATTCTTCTTTTTCGACTTCAAGTGCCAGCATAGTGGTAATGGGAGTACCTTTTTTATTCAACATTTCATCGAGTGCTTCAGCCTGAGCAGTTGTACGTGGAAAACCGTCGAAAATAAAACCTCTGGCATCTGCATTTTTATCAATAATACCTTCTATCATACCAATTACAACAGCATCTGGAACCAGTTCTCCTTTTTCCATATATTTCTTGGCTTCCAGTCCTAATTGGGTCTCGGCCTTCAGTTCCGAACGCAAAATATCGCCTGTCGATAAATGAATGAGATTGTACTTTTCCAGCAGCTTTGCAGCCTGTGTTCCTTTTCCCGCACCCGGAGGGCCAAATAATACGATATTTAACATAGTTTATTTGTTTATTTTATGATTAGTTTTTTAAGGTTAAGGATGAGGCGAAGGCTAAGTTCAGTTAGCAGAATGGCCGATCGACCCTAACCACAATTATTTTCTATATTTAAGTTACTACAGTTACAATTAATACTACAAATTTTCTTTTATATATCTCAAGCCAAACTTTTGCCTTAGCCTCAACCTTAGCCTTTATCACAGCCTTCACTCATCAACTACTGTATAAATTCCATTCAAATTGCGTCCCAAACCATCGTAATCGAGCCCATAGCCAACAACAAACTTGTCGGGAATCCGAAATCCAATATAATCTATCCTGCAATTGTACTCATATGCATCGGGTTTAAATAACAGGGCGACTGTTTTTATTTCAGCTGCCTTCAGTCTTATGATTTCTGTCATTAGGGTATTAAGCGTATTACCTGAGTCGACAATATCTTCGATTATCACAACCGTTTTGTCTTGGAGTACCTCGTTAATGCCAAAAAGCTGGGTTATCTGCCCTGAACTTTCAACTCCTTCATAGGAAGCTAATTTTATAAATGTGATCCTGCAGCTAAGCTTAATCTTTTTCAACAGGTCGGCGGCAAACATAAATGCTCCGTTCAATATTACAATAAATACAATATCCTTGTCCTTTAAATCGGAGTTAAGCCGTGAAGCAAGGTTTTCGACCTTTGCCACGATTTTCTCCATGGGAATGGTCAACCGGAATTTCTTATCGTGTATGCTTATGGTTTCCATTATCTTTACAGTGCAGCTGCGAAATTAAAAAAAAGGGAGGAAGAATATTTTGAAAAGTTATAAATTGCCGTGGCTGTTTATACAAATAAACCCGATAGTAATTTGAAAAACTGATTAATCCGATACATATGACACCACTTGTAAGTATAATTATGGGAAGTACTTCCGACCTGCCGGTAATGAAAAAGGCAGCCGATTTCCTGAACGATATGGAAGTTTATTTTGAGATCAATGCCTTATCGGCACACCGTTCACCGGAAGAAGTTGAAAAATTCGCCAAAAATGCCGAAGGTCG
>CAYMQP010000490.1:0-1855 GCA_964392505.1 uncultured Bacteroidales bacterium | reverse complement strand
TCATATACAATCGCAGGTGATCAGGTAACGATCCACAAGAAAGGTGAATGGTGGGAGTACGAATACGACATGCTGAACAGGCTCGTTCGTGTGAATAAAAACGGCTCATTCGAGACGCGTTATGTGTACGACGGGGCCGGTCGGCGGGTGAAAAAAATTGGACGCAGAAGCGGTACCACCTATTTTATTTACAACCAATGGAACCAGGTCTCCTACACGGAAAGTGAGTCGGACTGCCGGGAATATGTGTATCTCTTCGGAAAGCTATTTGCCAGGGTTGACAGTGTAGCTGGCGATTCATTATCGCGAAGAGTTTATTTTTATCACACCGATCATCTGGGGAGCGTCGAAACTATTACCGATAGTAATGCGGCTGTAATATGGACCTGCGATTACACAGCCTTCGGGAGGATTATAGCTTCACATACGGTCCTTGAAGCGTTGCCGATGTATACCGGTAAAGATTACGACTGGGATGTATCCCTTTACTATTTCAATGCACGGTGGTATGATCCAGATACCGGACGTTTCATGAGCGTGGACCCTGGTCGCGACGGGGTGAACTGGTATGTGTATGCGGGCAACAATCCGCTGACGTATGTCGATCCCACAGGGCTGAAGAGGGACAAAGGTAACAGCAGGAGCACCAGAAGCTCCCGTAAAGCAGCCCGCACGGAGCGAAAGAGCGATAGGCAAAATGCCAGGGCGCAGAGGAAAACTGAAAGGAACGAACGGAGGGAACAACGTCAGCAAAAGCGGGAAACACAGAAAGAAAAGAGGGAGGAAAAGAGGGCTGTTCGGATAGTTCAAAAAGAGCAGAAGCGGGAAGCAAAACAGATCAATCGAGAAATAAAGAAGTTACTCCGACGCGGTGAGTATGGTGAAGGTGACATCGATGTGTTGACCCAGCAGCTTAGCGAGCTGGATTTACTCAAACAAACGAATGGTTTTGTGAGCCTTCTCTTGGACGGATTTGGTTTGGCTGATTACATGAGAGGCGAAGGGTGTGCATTGCGTGCATATCAAGCGGTAGCAGAGATAGAAACCGGTAAGCCTCTCTCCTACAGCCAGATTGCGTTGTCTGTCATAGAATTGAATGCTGAAGGTTATCTTGACGGGGTAAGGGTAATTAATTCTATAAAAGTGACAAATGATGCATTTTTACGATTAGGGTCAGACTGTTATGTCACAATGTCACTTACTTTCACATCAAATTTATCTAAATTAGATAATCCAGATTATACAATCATTACAGGTAAGAACCCAAAAACTGGTAACAGACATTATCAATTAGGTGATAACGATGGTAACGTAATTTTTGATCCTGGTTATCAAAATCCAGCAAAATTGACGGGAAATAAGCAATATCGTGGTGTTTATATTAAAAAATAAGTTCTTGGATTATAATATTATGTTAAAAGCTAAGCACATTTTTTTCGGTTTGCTCCTTCTACAATTTATTTCAGTGAGTTGTGAAGCTTCGGAAAAAAAGGAGTATAGGATCAAAGGCTTGACTGATGAAGCGTATTATGCATTGAGTGGAGCATGGGATACAGACGTCGATTACAATATACACCCATATCAATTTTCATGGGGAAGAGGGAAATGGATTTTTAACAGCTCAATTATCATTGACTTTGGTGCGAATCCTCCTGAGTTTTATATTGGAGGTGTTGCGAAATGGGAAATATTATCTTTGGAGATTATAGAAAAAAATGATTATAAGTTAAAATTAAAAGGGCCTTGGTTTAATATGGAAAAAAAGGAAATTATAGAGGGGGAGAATTATATTATTATACATGCTTATAATAATACAATGTGGTTTGCAGAAACCCCTTTTACACCCATTATGGAT
>CAYMQP010000489.1:0-1871 GCA_964392505.1 uncultured Bacteroidales bacterium | reverse complement strand
TACATCATAATCAATGCGGTCACCTTCCTCCATCCATCCTACATAAAGGCCTCCATGGTCATCATGGGCCACATTGGTTTGCACTCCTTCCATGGTCGACCAGTCTTCTGCCTCTATTTTTCCGGGAATTTCGTGTAAACTGTTATTGGGCAAGTAATTTGTAAAAATGTCATGCACCCACAGGTATGTTCCTGATCCGTATTCATTTGTAGGCATGCCAGCATAACCTTCGGTATAACCGTTCCAGGTATTAAAAGTAATTCCCTGCGACCTTAATTTTTGTACGATAACTCCATTACCATCTCTCCATTCCGGGTTGTTACCGTAAATAACCGAACCCGGAAAAACAATATGAGCATCGTAGCCGGCCGAGATATCCTGTATGAAGGGTATCCCCGTATGGATCCAGCGCGAGGAGAACTGGTGTTTCCAGTTCAGAATGAACGGTTCGTGTTCCATGGCCAGAAAAACCTCGGGAATATAACATTGAATGGCAAGTATGGATTTTTGTGTCAACAGGTAAGGCCCGGTGGTTTCGGGACTGGCCCTGAACTGACTTCCATAAGGTAATTCGTGCGGCAGAATATCGAGGGTAAAGCCAACCTTAACGCCCGTGCTCATATATACCGAATCGGCCAGACGGCCGAATCCTTCAGCAAAAGTCTGATCAGTAACCCCTGCCTGCCATGAGGCTACATGAATTATACATATCATATACCTGGGATCTTGGTCCTGGTCGTATACCTGTGCCCATTTTTCAGGCCATCGAGGATTGTCCGGATTCACAAGGTAACGGTCTACAATATCTTCGATGAAATCAAGAATTCGGGTATCGTAATTCATCGGGTCTCCAGGAAAGTGTGATGAAAAATCATAGTCGGGAGAACCGGTAGTGGATGCAGCGGACGATTCCAGGTAAGGTGCAATAAGGATGTTTTTGTCTAGTGCAATGTCAAATAATTCGTCGTGCGAATAGGTCGATGTCTGCATAGGTGCCCAGTCGGCCCAGTTGTCTGTTCCTCTCGGACCCCATATCGACATATTCACTACGTTGATACCCGATTGTATCAGATCGTTAATAGCGAAAGCCTGGTTTGCAGTATCAACCGACCACTCCAGGTGGCGGTTATCGACAGGCCAAACCGTGTACATAAATAAATTTTGACCGGCGGAGTATTCATAATACTGAACATTGTTTTTACTATTACCCGTGAAAAAGTAAGTACTCTTTACAGGTTGATTTTCATATCCGGGATTAGCCAACCGGCCCCATATTGGTTGCCCCGAAACATTAAACACTTGACAGCTTATGAAAAAGGTCATACCAAGCCTGAGCAGGTAAGTTAACGCTCTTGTCATGGATATAGTGGTTTTGGTTAGTAAGGTTAAATGTACTGAAAAAGCCATATAAATTCCAATAAAACAAATATCAAATAACAATTCCGGCCAGCCATTTCATGAAGACTTCACCAGGCAATAAACCAAACCAAAAAAGATAGCAGCCCTTTTCACCTTAAACGAAAGGCTGCTATCAACCCTATTAAATATTACATGAAAATGTAATGATACAAAAGTAATCCAAAATTCGTTTCGTACAATCCTGTTAAAAGAATCCTTAAAACTATCGCGCGATTACATCGCGTGACTTCCTTAAACCAAATTTCGTTTCGTAACTAAATACCGGCTTTTTAATTATGATTAAGGTTAGCTGATTTCAATGTCGTGGTTATAAATTCACGCGCGAGCGTGGGCAGAACAGACTAACCTTTACCACCGACGCAGACGGGACTTGTCACGCCTCTGGCGAGAGTCTACTCCGAGCCTTTAGATTTGCACACAATATTATTTTAAGATTATTTTGAAAAAAGAAT
>CAYMQP010000488.1:0-1908 GCA_964392505.1 uncultured Bacteroidales bacterium | reverse complement strand
GGCATCACCCGTTCTTCCTATCGATAGAAACGGAATCAGCGACATATCACTGGAAGTCATGCTAACATTATGTCCCTGAATGACAATAACGTTGGTGCCTTCAACAAGTATGCTTTCAGGATTGGGAATATCAAAATATTCAGGACTACCACCCTGATACATCGCGGCTTCATGATCTGTATCAGTAGTTTGATCGTAGGGTATAATTTGCCCTGGTGATCCAAGCATAGCACGGGCTACTTCCTGACCATTGATATAAGCAACAAAGCCATCATCATAATCGATATGCAGTAGTAATTTTGCTATAGAAGTAAGATCAGTAATCGTAAATTCTTTCCTGATAAAAATACTTAATGTAGTAGCTATAATCGTGGAATCATCATCATCGCTGTAACCAAAACCTGTTTCGCCTACCGTCCATCCGGAATCGTCGAAGCCCAGGTTATGCCAGCTGGTTCCGATATCGGAATCAGGTAGCAGATAGCGCCACTCATCCCCCATATCGATGAGAGTCTGATAAACAACAGGAAGCTCTTTGCGATCTTTACCGGATGCAAAAACCAGCACATGATCGGCAGGTGCAATCGTAAAATCAGGAAAGGTCCATTTACCAGGTATGGTAAGCTCATCCGATAGTGAGTATCCGTAAAGATTTATTGCCGAAGCTCCGGAATTGTATACTTCAATCCAGTCAGAATATGCATTATCCTCGTCGAGTATTCCATTCAGGTTCGATGACAGAAACTCGTTAATCTTCAGTTGAGCATAACCATGAAAACTGAGTATTAGCCATATTAAAGAAACCAAGTATACGCGCATTACAGTCCTTGCTATGAAGAAATATTTATTACAATATTAAATAATTGTTAAATATTGTAAAAACCTCTACGAAAGATTCACAAAAATTGTTCTATATATTTATAATTATTATTGATACACGTAACTTGTTTTTATTATTTTTAGGGCCTGAAAAAAAAAATCTTGAGTTTAAGCAACAACAATTTATTTTTAACGTATTGATATAGCAAAGAATATTCGCACTAATGAAGGTAATGGTTGTAGGTTGGGCAAAGCGTAAATTTATTGTCCCATTAATAAAAATAATTAAGCAAGGAATTTCAATTAAACGACTATCGGTTTCACTGGCATTAGGTTTTATAATTGGTATAATCCCCGCTTATGGAGTAACTACTTTTCTGGTAGGCTGTATTGCCGTTTCGTTACGGCTTAATTTTATTGCAATGCAAATTGCACATTATATAGTTACGCCTTTTCAACTTGCACTTATAATTCCCTTTTTTAAAATGGGAGATGCATTATTAAAATCATCAGATATCAGTTTCACAGCTCAGCAATACATGCATTTGTTTAAAAGCGATTTTTGGGGAGCTATTCACCAATTATGGTTGGTTAACCTGTCGGCAATAGGTATTTGGCTCGTTCTATCGATACCCTTATACCTCATTTTATATTATGGGCTAATTTATACCCTCAAAAAGTACAAACTCAGACTGAAGTATTTACGCGCTTAAAAAAGTGTATTAACTTTTCTTCTTCCCTTTCCCAGCATAATTCTCTTGCCGCTATTTCGAGTTGACTTGCATACTTATTTCCCGGAATTTCTTCTTTTAACATTTTAGTGAAGAGTGCACCGAGTTTTTGTGGTGTCCGATCCTTAAGCACTTTTCCTATACCATAAAATTTTACTGTAGCACTTAATTCAGGCAGATCGGAAACAACAACCGGTATTCGCGCCTGAATGTAATCAAATAATTTATTTGGTAATGCAAACTGATAGTTCAATCCGTGACTTTCTTCAATCGATATGCCAATATGCGCCCGAGCCGTATAATCCCATAGCTCTTCCATGGGTATCCGTCCTGTAAATTCAATTTTATGCGACAGGCC
>CAYMQP010000487.1:0-1909 GCA_964392505.1 uncultured Bacteroidales bacterium | reverse complement strand
TATTTGTTCCCATTTTAATACGTGAGTTTTAGTCAACGTATTTCAGGCACTGACAGTGCTTGGTTCAGCTTTTTATGTTCGATGTTCAATAGAGTTTATATGGATAAATAGAACATTGTTTGATTTCCAATTTCAATACTCCTTAATTGTGATGGGTTAGATTGAATTATTACATTGTCAAGTAGCAAATAGAGCTAAAAATCTGACTTGTGCTTAAACAAACTTAACTGGAGGGGAGTTTCTGCACTATAGAACTTCATGCTCATAGGAAGATCTACTTTAGTGCAAGCTTCCTTGAAAGCCTGGTTTAACTTAACAACATTTACAGGAGTGCAATTGTAAGCGTTACCAAATCGTTGGATATACTTTTTTCGCAATCCCGGAAAATGCTGGTCGAGTTTGTTGTAATAGTATTCACGCTGTCCTTCGCGTTGTGTCATACCCATCCAGCCCAAAATATAGGAAGCACCGGCATCTTTTGCCCGATAAACAATTTCAGTAATATTTCTTTCTTTATCAGTAATGAAAGGTAAAACAGGCGTAAGTACAATTCCACAATATATTCCCTTTTTTACCAGCTGGGTCATCGCATCTAACCGCTTTGATGTAACCGTAGCTCCGGGTTCCAGTATTTGGGAAAGTGAATCATCGGTAGTTGTAATAGTAAACGAAACAGTTGCATAAACACGGGTAATTTCCTGGAATACGTCTGAATCGCGCGTCACCAGATTGCTTTTAGTCATGGCATGTACCGGGTAGCGGTACTTTGAAATTAATTCGAGAGCTCTACGGGTTAGAGTTGTTCTCTTATCAATAGGCATATAAGGATCGTTCATAGCTCCGGTACCGATGGTTCCCTTGCTTTTCGAACGCTTATTCAATGCTTTTTCCAGCAATTGTAATGCGTTGGCTTTTATTTGGATGGTTGCGAAATCTTCAATTCCGTATACCTTGCTGCGCGAATCACAATAGATGCACTGATGCTGACAACCCCGATACAGATTCATGTTGTACGTAATCCCGAAATAGGGATCGGGAGCATCTTTCAGCTTTGATAGAATGGTTTTGGTTTCGATATATTCCGTCATTCGCTATGTTTTCTGCACCTAAGATACTGGAATAAACTGACAACCCTATGACAGGAGGTTTAAAACGCTGCGCAAAAAAGATATGATTTTGTCTAAGAAACTCTCCGGATATATTAAACATATTTATGCCGAAGGTGTTAATTCCATAAACTTAAACTTACGATATGAGAACGATAAAAAATATTCATCAAGCTATTGAAGCTCCCATCGACGATTTGATTACTTTCAGGGCCATGCCTACACAGAGTATTGATCACATCGATCCTTTTCTGTTTTTAAATCATCATGGGCCGCAGGTATACCCTCCCGATAACCACGGACTACCATTCGGTCCGCACCCTCACAAGGGATTTGAAACGCTGACCTTCATATATTCCGGCGACCTAATGCATTATGATAGCAGAAGTGGTAAAAGTGTTATTAAAGCCGGTGGTATACAATGGATGACTGCCGGGAAAGGACTTGTTCATTCCGAAATATCGTCGGAAGTATTCAAGAAAAAAGGAGGAAATGTTGAGCTTATACAACTCTGGTTTAACCTGCCTGCACAAATGAAAATGATCGATCCCAGCTATACCGGGTTGCAGGAAGAGGAAATCCCCAAAGTAAGTTTACATGATAATAAAGTCCACTTGCAGGTAGTTTCGGGTATATGGGATAATACCAAAGGAGTAATCGAATCGAAAACAGGAATTGAGATAGTAAGCATGCAACTCGATACAGGTGCTACATATAAAACCCATATCTCCAGCGAAAGAAATATCCTGTTTTATTTAGTGAAGGGTAGCATTAAGGTAAACGGGCAGCAAGCAGTCATGCAC
>CAYMQP010000486.1:0-1921 GCA_964392505.1 uncultured Bacteroidales bacterium | reverse complement strand
CAATGAATCCATTATCTGAAAACCAGGAAGCATAGTCTTCCAATACTTCCTCACTGTTCCGCGTGCTGATAAATTCGATAGAGAATATACCCCGCTTTTTTAACTCTTCGGCCAGTTTATATTTATTTTGTTCGAATTCAGTAAATCTTCCTTTTTTGTCATCGGCCAGCAGGGGATACGTCGGTATCCCACCTCCCTCTATAATAATATCTCGTATAGTATCGGCCGAAAGAAATAAATCCGGATTTTCGGGTACAAATGCCTGACCACCTGATTTTAACAGGTTACTTCGAATCTCATTTTCCAGGGCTGCATTATCATGAAGAGGTGCATTAACATTTTTATTCCCATATATTTTCGATAGTAAAGATATCCTTTCGTTTTCAGTGTTGACTAATTCAAATAGTTTTTCGCGTAATACCCGGGCAAGATGCCTTTCCCTGATCATCCCTTTAGTGTGGGTATGCATAATGAAATCATAGTCCAGATAAATATTAACTCCACAATCTTTTAAGTACTTGTTGAGTTTTTCACACATAAGTTTGACGTGCTCATTCGATACCTGTTTCAGATTATCAAATTGCGATTTAAAGGGTTCAGCCAGTTGAAAGGGGAATGAAAGTCCTTTTCCACTAATATATATTCTTCCCGGGTTATTTGGATCGTTTATTCTTATGTCATTCTTCTGATCTGCCTCGCTTAAGCCGATAAATTCAATATTAAACAGGGGGAAGACTTTGTATTTGGTACAGGCTTCGGCCCAGCTGGCATAACCGGAAGTAGTGTAAAAATCATTTACTCCTAATACCTGTACATTTTGTTCGACAGCCAGTTTAACAGCCTGGTCGACAGAATCGAAAGCACTAAATGAATAGGGTGTGTGCATATGTGCATTCACATCGATTATTTCTTCGGCCCGTTGATTTGAAAACCGGTTTAGCAAATCTTTATATGAAGGGAACCGATCCCAGAAATTCTTCATAATTTCTGTTTTAAACACCTTTTTTTGCACGCCATATCTGCTGCAAACCGGTAAAGTTTTGTTCCGGAATATGCTTTTTCAGCGGCATAATTTTTTCGTGAATAGCATCGACAATCCAGCCTGGTTGCGGGAAAAAGGCATATTCGAGTTCATAGGCCGGAGTGATCCAGTTTCTGGAACCCACCACCACAGGTGGTGCATCGAGGTAATCGAAAGCCAGTTCGGTAATATTTTGGGCCAGATCGTTCAGGAACGATCCTCTTTCGGTAGCATCGCTGGTTAAGAGAATTTTTCCTGTTTTTTTCACAGATTCAATTACGGGTTCGTAGTTAAATGGTACCAATGAACGGGCATCAATAATTTCAGCAGTCAAACTATATTCTTCTTCTAATATTTTTACTGCGTCAAGTACCCTGTAAAGAGTAGCTCCGATTGAGAGTATGGTAATATCTTTTCCTTCCTTTTTAATATCCGGTTCTCCTATAGGAATTTCATAATAACCTTCAGGCACTCCTCCCTCATGAAAATATTCCCCTATATCATATATCCGTTGGCTTTCAAAAAATATTACCGGATCGGTTCCCTGCAGAGCACTGTTCATTAGTCCTTTTGCATCATATGGTGTGGCTGGGAATACCACTTTTAGGCCAGGAATGTGAGTTGCTAGTGATGTCCAGTCCTGCGAATGCTGTGCTCCGTATTTTGAACCAACCGACACTCTTAACACAACAGGCATCTTAAGAACATTGCCACTCATTGCCTGCCATTTAGGTAATTGATTAAATACTTCATCGCCACTGCGACCCAAAAAATCGCAATACATAATTTCAGGGATAACCCTTCCACCCGACATAGCATAACCAATAGCTACTCCAACAATAGCTCCTTCCGAGATCGGCGAATTGAAAAGTCGGTGATAGGGCAGAGCCTCTGTTAATC
>CAYMQP010000485.1:0-1928 GCA_964392505.1 uncultured Bacteroidales bacterium | reverse complement strand
TGGAATTCATTGTTGCGGTAACACCGAGTGGAGTATTCTTATAGATGCAGGTGTGGATATTGTAAATTTCGATGCTTTTTCTTATGGCGATACCATTGCCATGTATTCTGATCACGTTAAGAAACACCTCGATGAAGGCAAAGTGTTAGCCTGGGGCGTTGTACCTACGTCAGTCGCTATAAGGGAACAGACAATCGAAAGTATGGAGAACCATTTCGAAAAAGTTATGGACAATCTTGCAAGTAAGGGCATCGATAAACAACTTATTATGGAACAAGCTATTTTAACTCCATCTTGTGGTACGGGTTCCATGGTCATTGCCGATGCAAAAAAAGTATTTGAAATAACCGATGAACTTTCGAAACGGATGAAAGAGAAATATTTCAGCTGAGAGAAGTTTTCTTCAGTGTTTTCATAAAATAAGCATACTTAACCCGGAACATTATCACGTGAAAATAGCAATTTCAGGTAAAGGGGGAGTTGGAAAATCAACACTGGCAGCAGCTATTGCCTTGCTTCTTGCTGAAGCAGGGAAAAAAGTGCTGGCTATCGATGCCGACGAAGATGCCAACCTCGCTGCAGCATTAGGGGCATCGGAATCACAAATACAACAAATAGTTCCTATTTCCCAACAAATTGCTCTTATTGAGGAACGTACAGGGGCAAAAGTAAAGCAGTACGGACAAATTTTTAAACTCAACCCTGAAGTATCGGATATTGCCGATAACTATGCTATCGATATTAGGGGTGTCAGATTACTGGTTCTTGGGGCTATCGACAGTGGAGGAAGTGGTTGCGCATGCCCCGAAAATGTATTGATACGCTCACTGGTAACAGACTTGATCCTATATAAAGATGAAATCCTGATAATGGATATGGAGGCTGGTATCGAACACCTCGGACGTGCTACAGCAAAGGGCGTAAATAAAATGATTGTTGTCATTGAACCCGGTCAGCGTGCTATTGATACAGCTTCTAAAATTAAAAAAATGGCTAGGGAAATAGGTATTCAAAACGTCTTGTTTGTAGCCAATAAAATATATAACAAAAGGGATGAGAAATTGATACAATCTTCTTTTGCATCGCAGGAATTACTCGGAATTATACCCTTTTCAGAAAAACTTCGGCTTTCTGACCGGACAGGAATATCGGTTCTGGACAATCTGAACAAAGAGCTATTGAAACAATTTCACGATATCTTGTATAAAATTGAAGCTTAGTTACCAAAGACTAATGAGCTATCTCATTGCCATAACAGGAAAAGGAGGAGTAGGAAAAACAACCATTTCTGCTTTGATTGTGAGTCGGTTAATCAAAAGAGGACGAACACCTGTTCTGGCTATCGATGCTGATCCGAATACCTGCCTGGATGCTATACTAGGTGTAAAAGCCGAAAAGACTGTTGGTCGAGTACGCGAAGAAGCCAGGGAAATTGCTGGCAAGGGACTGGCATCAGGTACCTCCAAACAGGAACTGCTCGAAATGAAAATCGCTGAAAGCCTGGTTGAGGCTGAGGATTTCGATCTTATTGCCATGGGTCGGTCGGAAGGTCCCGGCTGTTACTGCTATGCCAACAACGTACTAAAGTCTGTGATAAGTGAAATATCTGGTAACTATCCTTACATAATTCTGGATAATGAAGCCGGACTGGAAAATTTATCCCGAAGAATTGTACAGAAAGTTGATGTTCTGATTATTGCCAGCGATCCATCGAACCGGGGAGTGGAAACTGTAAAACGTTTGTATGAATTATCAAACGAAATGGGGATCCAATATAAGAAACTGGTACTTATCATTAACAGGATACGTGATGACTATATGCCCGAACCAGTCAGTAAATTGAAAAAAGATACCAATGCAGATATTCTTATTAGTCTCCCGGAAAATCGTGAATTAATTGAACTGTCGGAAGGCAGTCAGGTAATAAC
>CAYMQP010000484.1:0-1929 GCA_964392505.1 uncultured Bacteroidales bacterium | reverse complement strand
TAATCATCAGGACTTGCAACAGGAAAATAACAGGTGAAATTACTATAGTCATTCTGATTCTCATGTTGAACTATAACTTGTGTGACATCCCAGATACCCCATTCCTGTGAACTAGCTGCATCATTAAACAGCACTGTAGTAACCTTTACCCTGGTTGAGTTTGCATATACGGTAATGTATCTATCGAATCGCAGATCGGGAGTCCTCACAACTTCAGTTTCTCCTTTCATCCATATTGTAACAGAATCTTTTGATGCTTGAAATACTTCATATTCATAATTACCCCAAGCCAGTGTTGGTGGCGGTTGCCAATTCCAATTACTCTGGGGTGCCGGCCAAGTTTTATAACCACCATATCCCCAGGTACCATCCCAGGGCGAAGGTCCATATGGATCATGAAATAAATCGCCATATAATGTTGGATTGGTAATCATAAATGAATCAACACCCAGGTCGTATTGCAATACCCGGGCACCAATGGATGGAATAACACCTACCGTTATGAAGTTATTCTCAACTACTAATACTTCCCATCCCCAACCATTATAATTTTCGATAGTATCAATACTTACACTATCGGTAGTTGCTAATAACGAAATACTGGAAACTGAAAGAAAAAAAACTAAACAAATGAATATCCTATTCATAATATTTTTAAATAGCGAATAGTTAAAATGTAAAAAATAACATTCGAGTAGAGATATGCTTTCGGTCATTGCTTTGCAAGATATTAAACAATGCTGAAAACGAAAACAAAAACTCAGAATAATGTATTTAACTTGTATAAAGAATCTATACCTTACAATTAACTAATATACAAGGGGGATTAATCACTCCCAAAAACCTGTACCCAGTAATAATCTTTTTGTGCTACACCAACGCAACTAAAGTAAGGACTCATAATGGTTCTACAATGCTCATTACTACTTAACCAGCTCAACATTACATCATCAACTTCTATATAACCGCGAGCTATGTTTTCACCAATATATGCCCCCGTGAAACCTGCATCAATTGCTCTTTTTTGAGGTGTACTACCATCAGTACCAATATGATCAAAAAAATCATTGTCTGTCATATCAGTTACATGTCGTTCAGCTGCCGATTCCAATATTTCGCTATATATTAATTCGTCAACCGGTGGCATGGAATCCTGCCCGCAGAAACAACCTCCAAGTCTTTGTTTATTTATTTCGATCAGCATCTGTGTTTTGAAATCTACTTTATTATTCTCAAAACAGCCAAATGAAATAACTATCCACAAGCAATAATATAAATGCAGCAGAATTTTCTTTAACATGAGAACAGGGAGAGTATTTATTTCAATATAAATATGACAAAAAAAGGTGATTTTTCAAAGTGAAGCAGATAACCTTGGATTTGAAAAACTATTTAAACTAAATAAAATCAAACCTTTACTACGAAATAAAAAGTTACAATGGATTACAAAATAACTATATCTTTTTTGCTATTGCTTTAAAAAAAGTATAACAAAATACACCACCGCTTAACGCAGTTTTACGAAGATCATTAATACCCTTTCTCCAGGTATCTTTGTCAATAATCTTCTCTTGAAGTGCTTTTTCTTCCACGCCCTCTACCATAGCAATAAAAGTTTTCAGTGTAAAACCATCAACCATTTCCGGTTTGCTTTCATCGGCATAAACCATGCGAGGTGAAACAGTAATATCCTTAAACCCGTTTGATTCAAGTAATGGATAAAGTCGTCTGCCAATTAAAGAATCGGCACCAGTTTGAGCCTGTAAGTATATTAAACAATCGATGGTTTTCTGAGCAAAATCGCTTTTAGGATGATAATAAGCTGAGCCATGATCGCCTTCAATAGCTATAAGAATCCCGCCTGGTTTAAGTATTTCTTTTATTTTTTGCAGGGCACTATCAGGATTTGATAAATGCTCAAGCACAAAG
>CAYMQP010000483.1:0-1993 GCA_964392505.1 uncultured Bacteroidales bacterium | reverse complement strand
GCTTCTGGATGGGCGTATTGGGTTTTTTGAAAGCTATCGTATGGCCGGCATTTCTGGTTTATGAAGCCCTCAAGCAACTGGCTATGTGATATAGCAAATATATGTCTTAAAACTCTATAAATTAATTACTACCATTTCTTCTTGCTTGTTCTGCTATTTGAAAGTCAAGCAGATCATGTGATAAGTGTATGTTATCTATTTATTTTTCTTTATAAATATTTTATTGATATATAAGGTAGGGAGTTTTAAAAGAATTAGGTGTGGAATATTAATTTATAAATAATTCTGACAGAATTAATTAAAGATAAACGTGTCTGCGGTTCTTATTCGATTTTAAGTATCTTCCTGGCTTCCCGAAATGCTCCTGCTTCAAACCAGAGGATATATAATCCATTCTCATTGTTTGGTAAATCAAAGTGTAGTTGGTAGTCTCCTTCGGGTTTCGGCTCATTTAATAATTTAACTATATGTTGTCCTTGGATATTGTAAATATCAATCGTTACATTTTCACTTTCAGCCAAAGAAAAACTAATGGTCGTTTGGTTAGAGAATGGATTTGGACAAATTTCTGTAATTCCAAATTCTGGAATTGAATTCTTATCCGACTCAATAGCATTTACAGGAGGCAGTTCGCTAGCCAGTAAACTACGTATTACTTCAAGGTATTGAAGACCGTATCCCTCATAGGTATAACCAAGTGTGTAATAGTCTCCACTCGCACTGACATCTACATTTGTTGGAGCGGTAATTATGGTAGGTTCAACTTGTGTGTCCTCATGCCATTCATTCCAGCTTGTTATCATAATCATTTTATGCGTCGGCTCCACAAAGGAACGCATAACTTTTATATATTCCTCCAGCATGGAAGTGCCATCGGCACCAACTTCAATCTGTCTCGGTTTGGCAAAGCCCGATGATCCGGGTCGATTATTAAATCCGGGATTGACACCGGGTATGACAAATTTACCCTGCAATCCCGCAACATTTTCCCATTCACCTACCTTCACCGAAATATCTGCAAAAAAATTGCTATTTATCGGGTATTCACCTTGTTGTATCTGGTCGGGTAATACAATATAGGGCGAAACCGCATCGAGGAATTGCATATGCGATGCTGAAGTTTCGTACCATCCAACTTCATCGCCAATCAGGCATAGTACATAGCCTTTAGCAGATAAATCGCTGCGTATGGTGGTAAATGCATCCTCAAAATCTCCTGTAAAAATACTTGACAAATAAAGGAAAACTACTGGTTTAGAGTCTATCTGTAAATAATTTGGATGATCAAAGTAGGTATCAGCAATGTAGTTAAAATCAGCAATTAATATCCCTTTATTAGAATCATCAATTAATATCTGTCCCTGATCAAGGCCAAGTTTAGCACTCTCGTAATATACAGAAAACTTAACAGACGTACTTTCAATTTCATTGAGAATATAATCGCGTAATGTGATATCCTCCCTTGAATTCTGTCCCCACCAGCTCATGACTGCAAAATCAATTCCACATTCCTGCATCCAATCTAAATGTTGACTGATCACCAGCGGATCGCGACTTGAATAATGCCCGAGCATTGGGGGTTGTTTGGGTATAAGATAATCCCTAACATATTGCCCAACCCATTCATGCATACCTTCTGAAGGACCATACCATGGATAATAGTATACTCCGGTTTCAAAACCCTCCGTAATTGTTTGGATGCGGCATCGCGCTACACTGCCTTGCTGGCTCGAATGCTCTGCATCAGAGGCGCGTAGACAGTAGTAATAATCTTTCCCTGGAGTTACGCTGTTATCAATATATGTAAAATCAGGCGCTGATACGATTGCAATCAAACTGGATCCATCGACAAGAAAACGAAGTGAATCTCCCCTGAATATCTGATACGAAGTAATTTCACTGTCACCAGGTTTCCATGCCAGTTCAATGAAATCTTTTCCACCATAGGCGCGTAATCCAACAGGTGTTGGAGGAGGAGTAAATCCTATAGGTG
>CAYMQP010000482.1:0-1997 GCA_964392505.1 uncultured Bacteroidales bacterium | reverse complement strand
CCTGGGAGATCTTTAACGAACCGGAGGGTATAACTGAGGGTGTTCCGGATGGAAGTTGGGCGAGTCATGGACACGTCACAAGAGAACAAATTCAATTTGCTGTGAACTGGATGGCAGGAGCTATCCATCGGGTGGATACCAGTCTCCTCGTAACCAATGGTACCCATACCCTCTCTTCGAATTCGGACCGGGGTGAAGGTAATTTTTATACTGATTCAGCGCTGATCAGTGTAGGGGGAGATTCACTAGGATACCTTGACTTCTACCAGGTCCATTACTACAATTTTGACCTGAATCCCTTTGCTCATCCCTGTTCATACTGGCATCTGGACAAACCACTTATCATCGGAGAGTTTCATCCTGAGTGCAATCAATGTGGAGATTTCAGCAATTATGAAACGCTTATCGATAGTGGGTATGCAGGAGCTTTAGGATGGATGTGGCTCGATTCTTATTATGAAAGCATCAGAGACGAAGTGCAATATATGTTTTTGAACCATACAGTCGATGTGGATATCGATAATATGCTGGGTGATTCGCCTTTCATATATTTTACGGGTCCCGAATATGGCGAAGTATTCGAATCGAGTTCGGATATTCTCTTCTATTGCGATGCATTTGATACAGATGGTACAATTGACAAAGTCGAATATTTTCTTCTCAGGGAAACTGATGAAGATTCGATATTAATAACATATACGGAATCACCATATGATTATTTATGGGAAAATCCAGAAGACGGTTTGTATAAAGTATATGTGAAAGCTACAGATAATGAGGGATATACGAAAACAAGTGATCAGATTTATTTTATTGTAGGAAATCCTCCCCGATATAGGTACGAAGCTGAAGAAGCTGTGATTACAGGCGATGCCCATATCGAGTCCGATCCGGAAGCCAGCAATGGAGAATATGTCGATTTTAAATCCGATTGTTCAATAATGTGGACCATTCCTAATTGTCCTGAGGATAACATCTTCGATATGATCATAGGATTTGGTGTTCCATATGGCGAAAAAAATAACTATTTTATAATCAATGAAGATGAAGGAAATATGCTGGATGTGCATTTTGAAGGACCAGCCGATGAGTGGCTTAAAGACACTATTCAGGTAGATCTTTTAGAGGGAGTCAATACTATTGAAATTCGTGACTTTTGGGGGTGGATGACCTTCGATTATATTGAGTTTCCCTTTCCACGAGCTCCTTATGTTTCTGAAATTATTGTTACAACTCTGTCAGGCATTGATTATATCGACGAACCGAGTGGCACACTCCAGATGGTTGCAACTGTTTTACCTGAAGATGCAGGAATAAAGACAGTAGAATGGAGTGTCGATAATCCATTGCTTGCTTCGGTTGATGAGACCGGATTGCTAACAGCCGCAGGCAATGGTGTTGTCAATGTAATCGCTTCTTCAACTGATGGTTCAGATGTTGAAGGACAGATGGATATAACAATCAGCAATCAACCACTGAGTAGTTATCAATTGTTTTTAACCGATTCAGAGATATTTCCAAATCCGGCTACCGATATATTATACTTTAGTGACTATACTGAAGTCGGATATGCTTGTATTAGTAATTTGCAGGGACAATCAATTCGTTCATTTATCATTGACGATAATAAAAATTATATCGATATATCCGGTATTGAAAGTGGTTTATATTTCCTGACGTTTATAACTAAATCAGGTGAGAAAATCAATCATATGTTTATTAAAAACTGATTATTTATACTTCCTAAATAATATCTTGACAAATCCATTTTGCACTAACTGTAAAATGAATTTGTTTTTATAAATATTTAATTCAATCCTTATTTGTTATTTAATTAGTATTATTTCTTCATTATTTTCTCACCCGTTTCTCAATCCAT
This sequence comes from uncultured Bacteroidales bacterium, assembly GCA_964392505.1. Lineage (GTDB taxonomy): Bacteria > Bacteroidota > Bacteroidia > Bacteroidales > UBA10428 > UBA10428. The sequence continues at coordinate 118 of CAYMQP010000482.1, read as the reverse complement.
TTTCGGGCATTAACGAAGGCTTCAATCCAGGGTGAAATTATATCCGATTTGCGATCAGGGGGATAATAGGCCCAGTTCCATGGATAGATCGAACGTTCGATATGCGGCATCATAGCCA
>CAYMQP010000481.1:0-2030 GCA_964392505.1 uncultured Bacteroidales bacterium | reverse complement strand
GCCGGCTGGGGATATCATCGGATATACGATGACAACTATGGATTGGATCCGCCACCTGAAACCGTACCTACAACAATCGACAGGGTAACTAACATATGGAAGAATAATCCTTTTGGAATGGTTATTTGGAAAGGTCATGGCAACCATACAGGTACTGGTTGTATAATGGATATAAATCATACATCTGAACTGAATGATTCTTTTCCATCCTTCACTTTTCAGGTATCCTGCTATAATTCTGAGCCTGAAAAAACTAATAATGTAACTTACGAATTATTAAAAAACGGTGGAATTTGTAATATTGGTGCCACAAGATCTGCCTGGTACTATCCTGGCAGGACAACTTATGCTGGTAGTAGCTGTGCTCCTGGAATGAGTTATGAATATGCCTCCCGTATTATAACCAGGGAATTAACAACCGGAAAAGCGTTATACGATTTAAAACAAACATTAAACAATAATATTTGGGCTAACAAAACTGTTTTTAATATTTACGGAGATCCTTCCTTGAGTATTCAAACTCCTATGACTTATCTGTCAAGCACGACGTCTCAAGATACTAATTACACTTTGGCTGGTGACGAAAATCAGATTATTATTGGAATTCTTATTCACATGAAAGGAAGTCTCAGTCCACTCCCTGTAACACAGTTTTTACTTAATACAAACGGCACAACAGATGTCCAGGATATTCTCGCTGCAAAAATATACTATAGCGGAGCGTGTAATAATTTATCAGACTCTATATTATTTGGAACGCACGAAATTTATTCAGAAGGAGATTTTTTAATATCCGGGTTACAGGAACTTCAGAGTGGGAATAATTATTTTTGGCTAACATTTAATATTAGTCCCGAAGCTGTTTCCGACAACCTTATTGATGCAGAATGCCAAGAAATAACAATAAATGGTGAAGATATTGTACCGGAAATTACTGCACCTGAAGGGTATATAAAAATACTCAATATAAACTCACCAATTACACTTCCATGGATCGAAGATTTTGAAACTGTTTCACCTCTATTGGAATTTACATCAGATGTTGAACAAATAAATGGTATACCGTGGTGGAATTATGAACAAACAGATAATGGCAGGGTTCGATTTAATGCATTCCCTGATACCTGCTATTCAGGATCATATGCAGCTACATTCGATGCAAGTTTAAGAGGGGTTGAATCTGTTAACTTCTTAACTACTAGATTAAACCTTGAGAAATATAATGGATCAGAAAATATTGTTTTATCATTTTATCTTATGCACCATGGAGAAGAAAGACACCCCTTCGACAGAATATGGATAGCTGGTTCGGATTCATCTGACTGGATTGAAATATATGATTGGGAATTAAATAAAGGGCCTATTGGTTTATGGACAGAAGTATCCGAAATAGATATCGATTCAAATTTGTATTTACATGGTCAGTCCTTTACTTCTACTTTCAAGCTGCGATTTGGACAACAAGATGATCATCCGGCATATGAAGTTGATTGGAATGATGGTGTCTCTTTCGATTTAATAAGTATTACGGGTTCATACCCAATTATTATCAACCAACAACCTAAAAGCCAAACAATATGCGAAGGTGATACAGTATCTTTCAGTGTAAATGCTTCCAGTGAAGAATCATTAAAATATCAATGGTACAAAGATGGAGATTCGCTTTGGAAATATCTTAGGCTCGGCAAATAATGAATTGATTATACAAGGAACAATATTTTCGAATTCAGGGAATTACTATTGTGCTATTAGCAACTCTGGCAATCAAAAGATTAGTGAAACCGTAGTATTAACTATTAATCTACTCCCGCCTGCACCTGTTGTAAATGACGTGACGGTTTGTGAAAGTGAGTTAATTCCTGACTTGGTAGCTACCGGTGATAATATCTGCTGGTATGCTGATGCAGGGCTTACGATTTTATTGCATGAAAGCGAACACTTTGCAACCGGTCAGACTCAGCCGGGAATATATACTTATTACACAACCCAGACCATATCGGATTGTGAAAGTCCTGCCAGTACAATTATAT
>CAYMQP010000480.1:0-2030 GCA_964392505.1 uncultured Bacteroidales bacterium | reverse complement strand
CACGATATTGGTAAGAATATTGTGAGTGTGGTACTTAGTTGTAATAATTACGAGATTATTGATCTGGGTGTGATGGTACCCTCGGAAAAAATATTTCAGACAGCCATTGAAGAGAACGTTGATATTATAGGATTGAGCGGTCTTATTACTCCATCACTCGAAATTATGGTGGACTTTTCCAAAGAGATGGAACAGCTGGGTTTGAATAAACCCTTGCTAATTGGAGGCGCTACAACCTCAAAAATTCATACTGCTGTTAAAATCGAACCTAATACAAAAGCACCCGTAATACACGTAAAAGATGCATCGCGAAGCGTTGGAGTTGTTAATAATCTGTTATCGAAGGAAAACCGCTCCGGATATATTGCCCAGATTAAAAACGAATATGGCGAATTAAGGAAAAATTATACCGGAGCAAGTTCAAAAATGCGTTATATTAGCCTCGAAGAAGCTCGGAAAAACCAATTGCAGATCGATTGGAAGCAATTGCACATTCAGAAGCCTTCTTTCATAGGAGTGAAAGTCTTCAAAGATTTTCCCGTTCACGAAATTCGTGAATATATCAGCTGGGTATTCTTCTTTGTTGTATGGCAATTGCGTGGCAAATTTCCCGATATTTTGAATGATCCTAAAATTGGCCATGAAGCTCGTAAGTTATACGATGATGCTAACCGGCTTCTCGATCGCATTGAGAAAGAAGAACTTTTAAAAGCTAATGCCGTTTTAGGATTCTTCCCGGCTAATTCCATTGGCGACGATATTGAAGTATATACATCAGAAGAAAGAAATAAAATTATTGCCATCTTCCGAAATCTTCGTAATCAGACCCTTAAGGAAAACGGGGGTCCCAATTTATGTTTATCTGATTTCCTAGCTCCAAAATCGAGTGGTATACAAGACTATATTGGAGCATTTGCCGTAACTGCCGGTTTGGGTATTGAAAATATACTTGCTGAATTTGCTAAAGATAACGACGATTATAACAGTATCATGATTAAGGCTTTAGCTGACAGGCTTGCGGAGGCATTTACCGAACTTTTACATTTGAAAGTTAGAAAAGAGTTATGGGGTTATGCACCCGACGAAAATCTTTCTCTCAATAATCTGTTACTCGAAAAATACAGTGGAATAAGACCCGCCCATGGTTATCCGGCCTGCCCCGATCATTCGGAAAAAAGCGCATTGTTCAAGTTACTCGACGCTGAAAAAAATGCCGGTATCAGCCTTACGGAGAGTTATTCGATGGTTCCGGCAGCCTCGGTTAGCGGCCTTATATTTTCACATCCGGAATCGAAGTATTTCTTTGTAGGGAAAATTGCTAAAGACCAGGTTGAAGATTATGCCCGGCGAAAACAGGTTAGTAAAGAGCAGGTTGAAAGCTGGCTTGCCTCCGATATAAACTATATTTAGTATTTTCATGAAACCTAAATCAAAAAATGAATAACAATTCCGGCTATGAAAATTACAGAGCTTTTTCTCTCTCAGGATAAAACTTTCTCTTTTGAATTTTTCCCACCACATGATGAAATATCAGCCGTTGATTTTGGTATCAATGTGGGTCGTTTAATGAAACTTTCACCTTCGTTCGTAACAGTTACCTACGGAGCTGGCGGATCAACACAGGAACGTACTTTTGCACTTGTGGATTATTTGCAAAATAAAATAGGGCTAACCACTGTAGCTCACTATACCTGTGTGAATGCAACAATGACAAGGGTTAAAGAAGATTTAAATACACTTGTCGAAAAAGGAATTCAAAATTTAATGCTGCTTAGAGGCGATCCTCCGATAGGACAGGATAAATTTATTCCGCAACCCGAAGGTTTTAGGTATGCCAGTGAACTTATTAAATACGTCGATAAGCATTATGATTTCTGTAAAGCCGGGGCTGCTTATGTTGAAAAACACCCGGAAGCCTTAAGCATGACAGAGGATATTCTCAACCTGAAGACAAAAGTTGACGCAGGAGCCGATTTCCTGGTTACCCAACTCTTTTTTATTAACAAACGTTACTTCGATTTCATAAAAAA
>CAYMQP010000479.1:0-2037 GCA_964392505.1 uncultured Bacteroidales bacterium | reverse complement strand
TATCAGTTCTGCTTACCACCGATCACGGCACTATTCGCGTAAGTCACCCGGTTAAAGTTGTTGGCGATAAAACCACATCCCGAAATCTACGTTATAAACTGGGCAAGAATTTAGCGTATAACTCAAAAGAAGTTTTTGAAATCACGCATCCGGATAAAGCACATTTGCCAAAATCAACAGTGAGTTCGAAATATATTTTTGCACTGCGCGATGATTTTTTTGCCTACCCGAATAACTACAATTACTATGTTAAGTATTACACAAATACCTACCAGCACGGAGGCATATCGATGGAGGAAATGATTCTGCCATTCGTCAAACTCAAATCTAAAATCATTTAGGTTTATCCTTTTATCGCTATGCAGGATCATAAATTGACATTTACTGTTAATGAAATATCTCGGAGTGCAAAAGAATTTCTTAAAATTACCAGCGGCTATAAGCATTTTGCTTTTTATGGAAAAATGGGAGTTGGCAAAACAACCTTTATCAAAGCAATATGTCGGTTACTGGGAGCGATTGATCTGGTAAGCAGCCCTTCGTTTGCCATTATCAATGAATATGCCACCGAAAAGGGAGAGATTATTTATCATTTCGATTTTTACAGAATTAAATCTCCATCCGAACTTTTTGACATTGGGTTTTACGATTATTGTAATGCTGATGTGTATGGTTTTATAGAATGGCCTGATAAAGCCGATGAAATAATACCTGATGATTTTATAAAAGTATTTCTCGAAGAAGCCTCCAAAGGTACACGAATACTGTCTTTTTCACTTTAAGAAATATTTTTTGTGATTCTTCCAAAATCCTGCATTAAATTTGAATTATTGAGCTTATTAATAATTTTTGGAGATTTTCTCCAACATCATTCTTATTGTTATGGTTGATCAAAAGCCTGACTCCTCGAATACTCCTTTAATGTATACCGGTTTGATGCCTCAGGAGGAGATGCTGGAAATTGGCAAAAAACAAAAAAAACTGGTACTTGGTATTCCTAAAGAAGATCATGAAAACGAGAAACGTATTTCTCTTACACCAGAAGCTGTTGAGGTTCTAGTGAATAATGGACATGACGTATTTTTGGAAACACATGCAGGTGATGGAGCTAATTATAACGACAAGGATTACAGCGAACACGGTGCATTTATAACAGATTCGAAGGATAAAGTATTTGGAGCTGAAGTTATCCTTAAGGTAGCTCCGCTCGATGATAAGGAAATTGAAATGTTAAAGGGAAATCAGGTTATTTTTTCCTCGTTACACGTCACCCAGCAAAGCCAGGATTATATCAAAAAACTGATGAACAAAAAGGTAAGCGCTATTGCTTACGAATACATTAAAAATTCGTTTGGGTGCTACCCTGTTCTTCAATCGATGAGTGCTATTTCGGGGAATGCCGCCATTACTATCGCAGCTGAATTGCTTTCTAATAATTCGGGAGGAAAGGGTATTATACTTGGTGGTATTTCGGGTATTACTCCTACCGAAGTAATAATAATCGGTGCAGGTACAGCGGCTGAATTCGCTGCACGTGCAGCTATTGGATTAGGAGCTTTTGTTAAGGTTTTTGATACTTCGGTACAGCGTTTGGAAGAATTACAGCGAAATCTGGGTATGCGGCTTCATACATCAATTTTCCATCCACAAGTGCTTACACGTACACTAAAATCGGCTGATGTACTTATTGGCGCTGTTGCATTATTAGATTCCGGACCCCGTTTTTTTGTTACCGAGGAAATGGTAAAGAACATGAAAAAAGGATCGGTTATTATCGATTTAAGTATAGATCAGGGAGGGTGTATCGAAACATCCGAATGTCGTTCACTGATTAAACCTGTATATACAAAACACGATGTCATACATTACAGTGCACCCAATATACCTTCTCTAGTAGCTCGTACTGCTTCAATAGCAATAAGCAATATTATATCGCCTATTGTAATGGAAATGGGGAATTCGGGTGGAATTAACGCATTACTTAAAGAAAGGGCAGGGGTTCGTCAGGGTACCTATATTTATAATGGTATACTTACC
>CAYMQP010000478.1:0-2086 GCA_964392505.1 uncultured Bacteroidales bacterium | reverse complement strand
GCTCTCAATAGATGCTAAACAGAAACAGAAATAGATCGACAAGGGTTATAGGATAAATCCTCAATGATTGGAGTTTACTCCGGTCATTTTTTTTATTTTTGTGCCCGTTTTATAAAAACAGATAATACTATACTACATGAACTTAACACGCAAAGCCTTATTGGTGATATTTCTGATACTTATAATTGACCAGGTATCGAAATTTATTGTAAAAACCTCCATGCCATTGGGTGCCACACAGCCAGTTATAGGAAACTGGTTCCTGATTCGTTTTATTGAAAATCCAGGAATGGCTTTTGGAATCGATATCCCTAGCAAAATTGGCAAACCGGTACTTACAATTTTCAGAATAATTGCCGCTATACTTATTGGATGGTATTTGAGATCACTAATATTAAAAAAAGCTTCAGTAGGTTTTATTATCTGTATTGCCATGATTTTTGCCGGTGCAGTGGGTAATATAATCGATTCTGTTTTTTACGGCGTGATTTTTAGTGAAAGTACGTATTTCGAGATTGCAAAAATATTCCCCAAAGGTGGAGGATATGCTCCATTATTAAACGGAAGGGTGGTTGATATACTGTACTTTCCATTGATTGAAAGTAATTATCCCGATTGGATTCCATTTTGGCATGGTCAGAAATTCATATTTTTTCGTCCCATATTTAATATTGCCGATTCATCAATTACTCTCGGCGTTATCTCAATAATTATATTTCAACGTAAATACCTTCGGGAAATTAAATAGACATATTTAAAATTAATCTTCATTTCAGGATTATAAAATATTCTTGATATCCATTTTCTTTTGATTATATTATTTTTGTGGCACTATTAATATTCAACAATAAATTTTAGGTTAATGAGGGAAGTTGTTATCGGTATCGATATCGGAGGAACGTTTACAAAATATGGAATAATCGATATTGATGGGCATTGTTTGAAAGAAAATTTTACCAGTACAGATAAATATTCTGATTTTGATGTATACCTTGATAATCTTCAAACTGAAATTGAAGAAATGGTTTCGGCAATAAACGAATCAATTGAAATAAAGGGTATTGGAATAGGAGCGCCAAATGGCAATTATTACAAAGGGACTATAGAAAATGCACCTAACTTGAATTGGAAAGGCACAATTCCTTTTGTGGAAAAAATTAAAACTCATTATCCTGGAATTCCTGTGGTATTGACTAACGATGCAAATGCTGCCGCACTCGGAGAAATGATTTATGGTGGGGCAAAAGGAATGAAAGATTTTATTGTAATAACACTGGGAACAGGTCTGGGAAGCGGTATTGTGGTTAATGGCGATATTGTATACGGGCACGATGGATTTGCGGGAGAATTAGGTCATATGAACGTAAGACATCGCGGGAGAGAATGTGGATGTGGTAAACGTGGTTGCCTTGAAACATACGTGTCGGCAACAGGAATTAAACGAACCGTTTTCAAACTTTTGGCAGAACGGGTAATTGAAAGTGAACTTAGAAATTACAGCTATGAAGATTTAACATCGATAATGATATCGGAAGCTGCAAAAAAAGGTGATGAAATAGCGTTGGAAGCCTTTGAAATTACTGGCAGAATACTTGGAGTTAAATTAGCCGACGCTATTTCCTGCACAAGTCCGGAAGCCATTTTTTTATTCGGAGGTTTAACAAAAGCAGGGAATATATTAATTGAACCAACGAAAAAGTATATGGAAGAAAACCTGTTTCCGATATACAGGGGCAGGATAAAGCTACTTATCTCAAATCTTCAGGAAATAAATGCTGCTGTTTTAGGAGCATCAGCTTTAGCCTGGAAGGAGTTGCAAAAGTGATTTTTTTTGACTTACTTATAGCTCGTCAATAAAAAATTAAATTGACAGCTCGTATGGACACATTTCTTAAAGGAAAAAGTATTCTGGTAGTCGAAGATGAAGAAACCAACTGGTTCCTGATCCGTGATATACTAGAAGGTTACCAGGCCTTGGCAACATGGGCGGAATTGGGAGCTAAAGCTATCGACCTTATTAAAAAAGGTGAGAATTACGATGCTGTTCTCATGGATATAAACTTACCTTCGATGGACGGATTAGAAG
>CAYMQP010000477.1:0-2096 GCA_964392505.1 uncultured Bacteroidales bacterium | reverse complement strand
GGGATTGGTATTGCGTTACAGATTATTTTTGGAGTATTAATAACAAAAGTAGAATTTGTAGAAGAAGGATTCCAATTAGTAAGCCGGGGATTTGTGAAGCTACTCAGCTTTTCGAATGACGGCGCACAATTTGTGTTTGGCGACCTGGCTGGAGACAAATTTGGTCTAATTTTCGCATTCCGTGTTTTGCCAACTGTTATATTTTTTTCTACAATATCAGCGGGACTTTATTACCTTGGCATACTACAGCTGATTGTAAAAGGTATTGCATGGATCATGATTCGCACTATGCGACTTTCAGGTGCCGAAAGCCTTTCAGCAGCAGGTAATATTTTTCTTGGTCAGACTGAAGCCCCATTTCTGGTAAGGCCATTTATTAAAAATATGACGAATTCGGAATTAATGTGCCTTATGACTGGAGGTATGGCTACGATTGCGGGGGGAGTACTGGCAGCCTATGTATCATTCCTGGGAGGTAATGATCCCATACAACAAGCCCGGTTCGCCGCATACCTGCTCAGTGCATCGATTATGAATGCCCCGGCAGCTATTGTACTATCAAAAATCTTTTTACCGGAAACAGAATTTGATAAAATCGATACAAAGCTGGAAGTATCGCGTGACACTTTGGGGGTGAACCTTATCGACGCATTATCGAGAGGTGCAGCTGACGGATTAAAACTAGCAATTAATATCGGGGGTATGTTGCTGGCTTTTATCGCATTGATTTATATGGTTAATTTTATTCTTCGGGATCTCATTGGGGAATGGACCGGGCTTAATGAACTGATTATCAGTAGTTCAAATAACCAATTTAATGGATTTTCACTTGAATACATACTGGGTCAATTCTTCCGCGTTTTTGCGTATGCTATGGGTGTAAACTGGTCAGAAACACTGCAAGTTGGTAGTCTTCTGGGACAAAAAATGGTTATTAATGAATTTATAGCCTATTCCAGCATGTCAGAAATGCTTGGTGAACATATATTAAGCGAAAAATCAATTGTTATTGCTACCTATGCTTTATGCGGTTTCGCTAATTTCAGCAGTATTGCCATCCAGATAGGAGGAATTGGAGGAATGGCACCAACCCGTCAAAGTGATCTCTCCAGGCTGGGATTACGGGCACTTGCAGCTGCTACACTCGCAACGATGATGACTGCTACTATCGCCGGCGTTATCTTTAAGTAAAATTTAAGTTAATAGCCAAATCCCATAATTACATGGATTTTATTATATGTATATCTGTATTGTATAAATTAATACTTTCCGGTTAACTTGTTTTAGTATCTTTGTTTGTTATTTCAGAAAAAATCCTGTTTAAAATCAGTTGAAATTCAAGGAAATATATTATTTCGTATTGATTCTCCCGGCATTATTTTTAACCGGATGCGAAACCAGTTATATTGAACCCGATCCTGATCAATTGGGGTATGATTTTTATCCCTTGAACCACGGAATTACCAGAGAGTATATAATAAATGAAACTCAGTATATGTTCAATATACCAGATACTTCAGTTTATTATCTTCGGCAAGAAGTAGTTGATTCCATCGTTAATCAGGAAGGTGGATATTCGTATATCATCGCTCGATCTGTCAGGTATTCTGAAAATGAAGAATGGATTGCTGATTCGATTCGAAAAAAAATTGAGAAAAAAATAAAATTTGTAAGAGAAACTGAGAGTAATGTGCCGATTGTTACGCTGATCTTTCCTGTGGAAGATAATCGTCAATGGGATTGTAATGCCTTTAATACAGAAGATGCATTATTCTGTTCACTTGAGAATACATATCATGAATATGAGATGGATGATACCACCTATATGGAAACTGTTACAGTGATTAAGCACCATGAATCGGATCTGATCTATAACTATAAAGAGGAATTTGAAGTGTATGCCAAGAATATTGGTTTAATTTACAGGGAAATTACGGATTTAAAATTCTCAACCGATGCTGAAAAAATCGGTCAACAATGGATCGAGAAAGGAATTAAAATCCATCAGGAACTGATTAGATGAAAAGAAGCAAAAGGATTATTCTGTTAGTGAACTTTTTAATACTATCCGGATCTATTTTCGGTCAGGTCAACAG
>CAYMQP010000476.1:0-2130 GCA_964392505.1 uncultured Bacteroidales bacterium | reverse complement strand
TCCAACATTGAGAGCTCTTGTTGATAGTGAAGACATATCGATGGAAAGAGTAAACGATGCAGTAAGACGAATATTGCGAGCAAAATTTCAAATGGGATTATTTGAAAACAAATATACCGATCGTTCGCTGTTTGATACGATTGGGTGTGATAGTCATCGCCAGGTGGCAAGACAGGCTGTAAGGGAGTCATTAGTCCTATTGAAGAACAATGGAATACTTCCATTGAGTAAAACAGGAACAAAAATTTTAGTACTAGGTAGTAAAGCCGATGATATTGGAGTACAATGCGGTGGATGGACTATCACATGGCAAGGATCATCAGGTAATATAACTGAGGGAACAACTATTCTTGAGGCTATAAAGGATATACATGGCAGTGAAAACGTTGAATTCAGGACTACGCCTCCTACTACTAGCGATGCTGATGTCGCTATTGTTGTTGTGGGCGAAATGCCCTATGCTGAATCCGCTGGTGATGATCCTTACCTTAGCCTCTCTGCTTCCGATGAAAACCTGGTTTACAGTCTGTATAACATCGGTATTCCATTTGTTACAATACTGCTCTCAGGGCGCCCAATGATGATTGATGATGAAATGGATTATTCTGATGCGTTTGTTGCAGCCTGGTTACCCGGAACAGAAGGCGGAGGTATTACTGATGTATTATACGGTGATTTCGATTTTACGGGAAAACTCTCTCATACCTGGCCTGAATCAATGAACCAGATACCAATAAACCAGGGCGATGTTCCTTATTCTCCTCTCTTTCCATATGGATATGGTTTATCATATCAATCTTCCGGAACAGGGGATGTATTTGATGTGGGTAGCAACTTATTTCGCATCGCTCCTAATCCGGCACGTAATTATGTTACATTATACAATGTTCCGAAAGGCACTGTATCTGTCGAGATAATAAATCTTACTGGTAGGGTAATGATTAAAAAGAAACTGTCGGGTAACTCAACAAAAGAAATCCTGCCTCTTGATGGATTTGAAAAAGGTATCTACTTGGTGATGATCCGATCAGAATATTCAGGAGTACAAGGCCAAAAGTTAATTGTTTATTAGAAACTTGTTTCTCATTCAATATTTGTACATTTGATATAATTATTCCAGTGTACTATTTCTTTGAAGCTTGGGGCGTTATTTTATAGTTGCTGAGATAGTAATTCGGAATTTAGTCTTTAATCCAACAATATTAAAAACCTTAATCGTTAAAGTCATTCATCATTTAATATATAAAATAATGAAACATTCATTTTTTTTAATAGCAAGCATTGTATTGCTTATATCCGGTTGTTGTGGGGATAGCTCCGATGAGGAATGCGGAGGAATCTTTAACTATGATGGCAAAATTGCTTTTGTAAGTGATAGAAGTGGCAACTTCCAAGTATATACAATGGATATTGATGGCAGCAATCAAACCCTGATCTCTCAAGATTTGGATCAAACATTTTGTCCTGTCTGGTCACCGGATGGATCAAGATTGGCATTTCATGGCAAGGTAAATGGATACGAAAATATTTATATAGTAAATCCTGATGGTAGCAACCTAACTCAAATCACCGATCTTAAAAATATTCATAATAATTGTGATTGGTCTCCGGACGGATCCAGAATTGCTTTTATAGGCTGGGATGAGGATCTGGTCCCTAAAATTTATGTTATTAATTCAGATGGAAGCAATCAGGTAAGTATTTATACTCTAACAGATTATTATAGATGTCAAGGAGATACAGAATATGGGCGCATTTTCAATGTAGACTGGTCACCTGATGGAACAAAAATACTAACGGTCGCCTATATGGAAGATTGTGGTGCTGATATAATTATAATGGATGCCAATGGTGATAATATAACATACCTGGCTATTACAAACATTGGGAATGCAAATCCAACATGGTCGCCTGGTGGCTCTGAAATTTTATTTTACAATAACGATAAAATCATGAAAATGAATGCTGACGGTAGCGATCAGATCATTTTAGCTAACTTACATAGTAGTCTTAATGCTCAAATTCCCTTTTGGTCGCCCGATGGCTCAAAGATTGCTTACTACAGTGCAAGCGGTAGCGCTCCTCCATATGAGAAAATGGTAATGATAATGAATAACGATGGAAGTAATC
>CAYMQP010000475.1:0-2132 GCA_964392505.1 uncultured Bacteroidales bacterium | reverse complement strand
GGATGACTAAACCCAATTCCAATCGTATCTGGTAGAACGGGAATTTCGGGAGTGGCGGTCATTTGGCACGCAAAATGAAAATCGGAACTGGTAAGTGATACGTTAAATCCTATTACCGCAATGGTATTTAATCCCTCCTGTAAATTAATTCCCTCAGTGGATATATTAAAATTTTCAGGTGTCCCGGATTCATGATTTTCAGGTGCGAAGGCATTGTATGTATAAACAGCCGGAGCATTTATGCTAAGCACCTCAACACCGTTAATCCAAACTACAAAGCCGTCATCGTAATCAATAAGTAAATTGATTTGCTGAATATTAACTGCAAATGTTGCATTAAATGTGGTGCGAAGATACAGGGTTGAATAATTGTTCATCATGTCGGTCAATTCCGTTCCTCCTACTCCATCGCCATACCAGAATGGTGCGGTTCCTGTCTCCCACAATGAATCATCAAAACCGGGATACATCCACCCAGGATTGAGTGTGGCGGCATCACTCCCTTTTAAATATCTGTATTCTGAATTCTCAGCAAAATTGATTTGAGCTTGTGCCGAAAAATTATAAGCAATCCAAAGCAGTAATGCAACTTTTAACTTATTCTTAGATAAAACTTTCAAAACCTTTCCTTTCAGCAATTACGAAATAAGTTTCTTAATTAACAGATATTACGTTTTAAATCAAATTTCGTTACTGTATACAAGATTACAAATATCATGAAATTTCCTCAATTTAAAGGCTGAGCATGCCCACTAGCAGGTTTAATTCATATAACCTCAATATCTTTAAATAAACTAATACAAGTCAGTATTATTAAATATCGCTTTAAACCTTACCAGATACCTTTATTACTGCAAAGCCTTCTCATTAATAGTAATCACCGATACTCCCAATATGTGGAAAACTCTTTTAGGGATAATATAAAAAATAACTATTTTCATGGTTTCTAAATAAATAGGTCACATTTCATTTACCATTGACTGTTAGCATGAAAGTATTATTTATCGGAGGCTCAGGAAATATTTCTTCTGCCTGTACATCTGCGGCACTAGAAGCAGGGTACATGGTTTTTCATTTTAACCGGGGAATTTCGGCCGATTATAGTTTTGGCAAAAATGTGACTACTATAAATGGTGATATTAATAAAACTGAAGACAGGATTAAACTACAGAAATATGCCCCTTTTGATGTAGTTGCAAATTTTATTTGCTTTACACCCGAACAAATACAAGCTGATATTGATTTTTTCAAAAGAAAAACCAGCCAATATATTTTTATTAGTTCCGCTACAGTTTACAAAAAACCTCCCGACCATTACCTGATTACTGAAGCTTGTCCACTCGAAAATCGATTCTGGGATTATGCACAAAACAAAATAGCCTGTGAGAAATTACTAATATCGCAGCTTGATTTCCCCTATACAATAGTCAGACCCTCCTATACCTTTGGTGAAACTTGGATCCCGGTTGCGTTTTCGGCTCGTGAGTACAATCCTGTGTACCGGATCAGGAATGGATTACCACTTATATCACATGGCGATGGAGAATCGCTCTGGGTAATGACACATAATACCGATTTTGCTACAGCATTTATTGGATTGTTTAATAATAAAAAAGCCCTGAGAAATCATTTTCATATAACGTCGGACGAAGTTTATACCTGGAATCAGATTTATCAGATTATAGGAAAGGTGGTTGGAATTAAGCCAAAGCTGATTCATATCCCATCCGATTTTATTAATGAATTAGCTCCCGACTGGGGTGCCGCATTACTAGGCGATAAAGCGCGGTCGATTGTATTTGATAATACAAAAATCAAGCATGCTGTGTCCGGCTGGGAAGCAAAAATAACTTTCGAAGAGGGTATAAGTCGGTCAATTGCCTGGTATGAAAAACATACTGAGCGCCAAAAACCCGATTTAGCTATTGAAGAAAAAACAGATCATATCATTAAAAAATTTCAAATGCGATAAAAATTTCACCTAATGGAGTACTACATCGAACGCTTGAATCGCGAATTACGAAACATCTTTTCATTCTGGCAAAAATATGCCATCAACAACAACCAGATCGCAGCAGAGGTTTCTAATAACGGACAACCCATTTATGAGGCTCCTCTGGGGAGTATTTATC
>CAYMQP010000474.1:0-2194 GCA_964392505.1 uncultured Bacteroidales bacterium | reverse complement strand
TGATATCCAGGGATTATTATGGCAGAATATTCCGGCATTTTCCTTATATCCCTGCGGATAGGTTGTAATTTCCCCCATATTCAATCTATAACCAGTAAATGGAGGATTGTTTAATACAATTCCATAATCGCATGCCAGTCGCTCTTCAACCGATTTCAGTGCCTGACGGGCTTTCCCGTCATCAACACCTATATCAGCCATAATACAGAAGCCCTGCGGTTCAATAAAAATCTGACCTTCATCGTTTTCTTTACTTCCTATTTTATTACCAAAATAATCGTATGCCCTCAAAAACCACTCTCCATCCCAGCCATGTTTCAATATGGCTTCTTTCATTTTTACAACATGGGCACGGGCGCGCTTCGATTCATCGGATTTCCCGGTGCGATCGCAAAGTATGACATAGTCCTCGCCATACAAAACAAAAAGCCCGGCAATCATTAGCGATTCAGCTCTACCTCCGCTTTTATTTTCAGTAGTCTGAAATGATTCATCGGGATTAGTTGAGAAGCAATTAAGATTCAGACAGTCGTTCCAGTCGGCTCGTCCGATAAGTGGCAATCCGTGAGGTCCGAGATTATTAATCACATGATCGAATGATACTGTCAGGTGGTTGAATAGTGGCTTGGCTTTGGCAGGATCATGATCGAAGGGAACCATTTTGTCGAGAATTGAAAAATCACCGGTTTCCTTTATGTAAGCAGTAGTTGAGAGAATAAGCCAAAGGGGATCGTCGTTAAAATTACCTCCAACATCTGTATTCCCTCGTTTCGTTAGTGGCTGGTATTGATGGTAAGCACCACCATCTTCAAATTGTGTTGAGGCAATATCGATAATTCTTTCTTTTGCTTTTTCCGGTATCTGATGCACAAATCCGATGAGATCCTGGTTTGAATCACGAAATCCCATGCCACGTCCTATTCCCGACTCAAAATAAGAAGCACTTCGCGACATATTAAACGTAATCATACACTGGTATTGATTCCAGATATTAACCATACGCTCAAGTTTAGGATCCTCGAACTTAAGATTATATATGGCCAATAATTCATCCCAAAAAGTCTTTAATTCTTCCAATCCCAAATCAACCTTATCGGATGTATCGAAGCGATTAATCATTTCCAGGGCCGGCTTTTTATTTATAATGCCGGAGCTTTCAAATTTCTGTTCCTCTTCGTTTTCGACATAGCCCAGAATAAAAACAAAATCTTTTGTTTCGCCCGGATTCAATTCGAAATGCAGGCGATGTGAAGCAATCGGTGACCATCCGTGTGCCTCGGAATTAAATGATTTATCCAGCAAAACCGCGTCGGGAGAATAGAAATCGTTATAAAGACCCAGGAAGG
This sequence comes from uncultured Bacteroidales bacterium, assembly GCA_964392505.1. Taxonomy (GTDB): domain Bacteria; phylum Bacteroidota; class Bacteroidia; order Bacteroidales; family UBA10428; genus UBA10428. The sequence goes on along the minus strand of CAYMQP010000474.1, from coordinate 848 downwards.
TTTCTCGATCTGTATCGAATCCATTTAGCTGAGTATTGACCGTATAAAATGCATAATGATTACGACGTTCGCGATATTCAGTTTTATGGTAAATGGTTGAATCGGCTACCTCGATTTCACCTGTACTAAAGTTCCGTTGAAAATTAGTCATATCGTCAAGTGCATTCCATAAACACCACTCGACGAATGAGTACAGGCTTACCTTTTTAACCGATTTGTCTTTATTGGTTAACCTCACACGCTGCACTTCGCCCCAGTATTTCAAGGGCACATAATATAATACTTCGGCTTCCAGTTTATTCAGTTCACTTTTGATTATAGTATAGCCCAATCCGTGTCGGCATTCGTAAGCATCGAGTTGAGCTTTAATGGGTTTCCATCCGGGAGACCATATTTTTCCGCTATCATTTAGATAAAAGTATTTGCCATTATTGTCAAGTGGAACGTTATTATACCTGTATCTTGTTATTCTTCGTAAACGGGCGTCTTTGAAAAAACTATATCCGCCTGCAGTGTTTGAGATAATTGAGAAAAAATCTTCATTCCCGAGATAATTAATCCATGGATAAGGGGTCCGGGGATTTGTAATTACATATTCTTTTCTGTGATCATCAAAATAGCCAAACTTCATTTTCTTTTTCTTATTTTTTTGTTATCAATCAGTAAATACTCAATCAGAGACTATGTCCCCTAATCAATTCTTAAATAATTGTGCGATATTACGAAATAATTTTCTCCAGCACAGGTTCAATTACATTTTTTATATCGCGCAAAGCAAGGCGCATATGAGTCTCAATTGTTTTTTCAGAAATTGAAAGCCGTTCCGAAATTTCCTTGTAGGGTAATCC
>CAYMQP010000473.1:0-2234 GCA_964392505.1 uncultured Bacteroidales bacterium | reverse complement strand
GAATAGCATTGTCAGGACAGACATAGGAGCAAACACCACAGGCATGACACATATCATTCACAACTTCAATAAACCCGGCAGAGGGTAACATTATAACGGCACTGAAAGCACAGGCTTCTTTACACTTCCCACAGAAAGTGCATAATTCTTTGTCTATTTCGGGCATGCTTACAGTGACCGGAATATTTGAAATCAGCCTGGCGTCAAGGAAGATGTGACAATCTGGTTCTTCCACATCACAATCAATAAGCTGTACCATACCATGGTGATACTTCTTAAGATAATAGAACAATCCCGTGCTGACAGTTGTTTTTCCTGTGCCGCCTTTTCCGCTGGCAATTGCAATAATCATAATGATTTTAATCTTCCGGTTATTCCAGATAACCACCCTACTGACATTTGCACCAACTTTTTCGCCTATTACTTCGCATTTTATATTGAGCAGGAAGAAAATTTCTTTATTTTCCTCATCTATAAGGCCTTCCAGATTGCTCCGGATTAATGGTCACACAGGTTGATGCTTGTTTCCAGATCACCATTCAGAAATTCATCAATAAGTGTTCCGGGAGGTTTTAATGCTGCACCAACAAGTACCTGAATATTATGCTGATTGAACAATGTGATTGCACGATGCCCCATTCCACCTGCGATTACATGTGTAATGCCATGTGAAGCGAGCCAGGCGGGAAGTACACCAGGTTCATGAGGTGGAGGTACAAGATTAGTCTCATTCGTAACCTTTCCATCATTTGTTTCATAAATGGCAAAGGTTTCACAATGACCGAAATGCGGACATAAACAATTTTGAGCTGTTGGAATTGCAATGACCTGTTTCATAAGTAATTAATTTTAACATTGGATAATAACTTTACAAAGTAGTTGAAGAATATTATACAGAGCCGATTTTTGAACAACTCTGTATCATCTTCCCTCCTGTCAATATCTTCAGTTTCATCGATCAGCATTGTATCCACTATTTAAATTCAGCTATCTTAAGTTTTCTCTTTTTCCAGGTCGCTGATCCGTTTTTCAAGCTCTTTCTGATATCTTTTTAGCTCTTCAGCCTCTGCTTTTAAAAACTTTAGCTCATCTTCCCTGGTTGGTTCGTGATACCAATGATAAGGGGGGATCACAGGGGGGTACCCCGGTGTCCATGCATCACTTCTTCCATGCAACCTACGGCCAATTCCTCTCCCTCCCATGAATCGAAAACCTCTGCCCTGTCCCATTCCACTACCAAATGACCTGGTATAACCCGGGGAATTATAACCTGCACAATAACCTAAACCTCTTCCGGTTAAGGGACCTTGTCCCCATGGACCGGTTCTGTCTCCTGCTGGCATAACATTTAATTTTTATAGTTAAACATAATTACTAATTAATCCGTTGCAGAATAATACCGGAATTATAGATATTTGTGTAATTTTCAAGCCGTACTATGGTGCGGCTCAGAAATAATATAATATCATCCAATTACCTGGTTACCTTAATCGCGTAACGAATTAATAATTGATTAATAGTCTCTTGTGTATTTACAATTATTATTTTGATATTCAATCTGTTCAATAAGTTATCAGCTTTTGGCCCCACTTCCATTGCATAAACTGAATTAACTTTCCTGTCCGCCAGAAATTCAACTACCTGAGGTCCCGCACCTTCAGGTAAATCTTTCGAAGCATTCTGAATAAATTCTTCCTGACCGGTATCAATATTATATAAATAAAACCATGCACAACGTGCTAAACGTTCACTAATAAGTGAACCCGTTGTATTTCCTGAGGACGGTATGGCAATAATCATGATGAATGGATTTTTGTTATTTCAATATACAAATATAATCATTTAAATGAACATATGTTCACTTTTAATTACTTTTTTTAAAGAATTATTATAAACCTGAAAGGGAACTTCATAGGTAATATCAACAGTTGTTGTGTCCCGGCTGAAGCCGGGCTCTACAGACGTCTGATAAGGAGGGTGTTAGCCGACTGAAAGTCAGCCAATCATTATCAATAATTATTCTAATGTAGGTTCGACTTTTAGTCGAACCATTTATTAATTTGGGATATAACATGTAGAACCCGGCTTAGCCGGGACATTCAATTCGCCAATGTTATCAGCAGGATCCGGCTTTCCAGCCGGGACATTCAATTCGCCGATGTTATCAGCAGGATCCGGTTTTCCAGCCGGGACATTCAATTCGCCGATGTTATCAGCAGGATCCGGTTTTCCAG
>CAYMQP010000472.1:0-2245 GCA_964392505.1 uncultured Bacteroidales bacterium | reverse complement strand
ATGCAGGGTATATGAAAACAAGCCGGTGGAATATATTGCCCAGTTCCATAGTAACCTGTTAAGTCATTTTTGCATCTTGTAAAAAAATAACAGATTATCTCCAAGTATTACATCTCAACTGTTCTTATTACAGCATTAATATCAAGATAAATCCAAATATTATTTTGGAAGGTTGGGAGATTATTAATACTATATATAATTTTAATGTATATCTCCCAACCTGCATACTTTATTTATACTCAAGATTAGAAAGAGCCTGCATGAGTGATTTCATATTCAATCCTACAACCATAAAATCGGAGTTCATCGCCCATTTCGTTAACACTCCATGTACCAGTGATGTAGTATGAATTGTTCTCCGTGCTGATGATGGGTAGATTAATGTTGGTGGTTGTTGTCGACCGCATAACATTTCCTGTGGGTGCAGTATTGGTTGTGGGTCCTTCGACGGTGGCCATCGTTATTGCTGTAACATTGTTCCATGGCTTGCTCATCAGCTTAAATTCGAAATCTGCTACGACGTTGATATTCTCGTCATACCAGTAACATTTAAAGCTAAGTACTCTAGTGTTATCAGGTAATACAACGTTGGCTCTGAGATGAATACTTCCATTGACAAGGGTGACTTGACTTAGACAATTACCATTACAAAGTCTTAAGCCTCCCGGTCCCCAAGGATCAGCAATCAGATATCCGTAACCATCTTCACTTGGTACCCATTCAACATCCGTGTCGGCATAGGGAATGAAAACAGATCCAGCCACACTTATGTAATCGTGCTTTGCGGTTTTATAGGTATAATTTTCTGCCAATATATTTCCATTTACCGTTAGCTTCTCAGTTGGATTCGGCGTGCCGATGCCTACATTACCATCCTGATTAATCGAAATGCCCCCATTAAAATTCCCCTCAGGTGCGATTCTAAATAAATTGTCTAAACTTACTGCGTTATAAATATGATATTTAACATCGGTATCATTATAAAGCCTGATCCCTGCATCTTTATCATTTTTGTTTCTTAAAAACAGAAATCCTTGAGACCAATCTGTTCCATCTCCGCAAACATCTAATTTTGATATGGGTTTATCGATACCAATACCCACCTTGCCGCTTTGCTGAATTGTTAAACTACTCTTTCTTGATTCCCCAAAAAAGAACAGACAATCACCATTGGCGCGTATTGACCAGTCTTTATCATCTTTATCAATAAGATCAATTTGTGGACAAATCTTTCCAAAAACACGAAGTTGCCCTGAATAAGGTAATCCAGAGATAGATAAACCATCCGGATCAGCTATATCGAGCACTCCTCCCGGGTTATTATTACCTATTCCAACTTTACCCATCCTGAATATACTCCCGGTAGTATTCTGAGCTCCATCCCATTGTTGAGCAAATACAGAGGCTTTTAGCATTACAAATACGAATAAAACTGTGGTCAAAGATTTTAATGTTTTCATTTCTGTCTCCTTTCTATTTAATATAAGGTTTGGACGTTAAATAATTATTTTACTGCATATAGCAGCATAAGCATAAATATACAACATGCTATACCGAAAATCAAGATAAAATATTTATTCACAGTATAATACAACATATACTAACAGATTAATGCAAAGTGCGGCATAACATATCGGTTACTTTAAGATTATGGTTAATTAAACAAATAGTAACAAGGCTCAACATCATAAAAAAAAGTTAAGTCACTGGATTGTACCCATTTTCAGCAAGCTTTCGGTGGGTAATAGAATTTTATATATTGCTAAAAAAACAGTGCGATGCGTCGCCAACAACACTACTCCATGCTAAGCGCTGTTTGCAACTATGCTTTCACTATAGGTTAATCTCCCGACTAACATTATTATTTATAATTACAAATAATACAAGTTCAATTGTAGTAAAATTCTGCTTTTTAAATTCAACGTGGTTATAATCTACCACGAGCGAGGGGGATTCAGACCAATGCTTTGCATAAGCTGGTCTACACACTCTTCTTTGATGAGACATTAACGAAGTAATTTGAATTCTTTCAGATCAACGCATGATAGTTAAATTAGTTTCAGTAATTTAATCCTCAAAGGCAACCTTTGTCTACCTTTCCAACTATTATATGACATAGTTATGATGCTGAAATCGGCTAATAAGGAGGAGGTGTTTGGGATAAAGATGAAAATATTAGCGTAAGCTATACTTATAACATTAAGAATCGAAAGGATTGCAAATGCTAATTTTCACGCTGTTCTGT
>CAYMQP010000471.1:0-2249 GCA_964392505.1 uncultured Bacteroidales bacterium | reverse complement strand
ATACCAAACCATTTGTTAATGGTAAGATTAGCAAGAAAAGCGCCTGTTTTGCCTGCCCAGTTTTCAACCACAATATTGGGATTACGCCATCCCGATGTCCACTCGAAACTCTGATCAACTTTCCAGGTAAAGAGGTATGATATCTGTGAAACCAGCAATAAAAATGAAAATCCCAGTAGGATTAAAGCAACGAGAATCTTAAACCGCTCATCACGGAAAAGCTTGCCTCTCTTCTTTCGTTTGCGTGGAACAGATTTTTTATCGTTCTTCTTTTCCGTTTTAGCCATTTGTTTTTGAATCCTGTTATTAAAGATCAAAATTAATAAGCCTGTGTATTTAACCGGAAAGAATTGGAAATATTATTCAACAATGGAATAAATCTTACTATAAAATATGTTGCCAGATTAGAGAAGGATGGGTGAAAGGATTTCACATATTCTGTTCCATTAGACGGTTGAGAATAGCGACCATTTCATTTCGGTTAACTTCAAGTGCATCGTCAGGAATCAACATTTCTTCCTTTGGTGGACGACCGGGTTCGAATTTTGTGGCCTTGAAGTGCATAAGATAGGGTCCCATGGTGAGTTCAAAATCGGTCAATACTCCATCGATATTATGATAGGGATTAGTAACATTTGGGTGTGCAAGATTGATTTCATCGGTATAATAAATCGAGAATGTGTCTGGCCTGTCCTGAAAACTAACAAGTACTTTTTTTGATTTGAGTCCTGCAATATCAAACATTATTGTATCCTCGTTAAGGATCATACCTTCCATACAATCGAAACAACACATCATATCGTTGCGCCCTCCAAGAAAAGCATAACTTTTGTTGAGTACCTTTAAATGCGTTCTTACCTTTCGGTGTCGGAAATAGGTTATGTTACCCAGTTTGAAAAATCCCATAAAACCATCGATCTGATTAATGGAATAATCCTGATTAAATTCAAGTATCATTTTTTTAGGAAGGTACGAAGGATCGTAATTGTCTTTTTCAGCATTTAAATATGAAATTCTATATTCCAGTCTTCCCTCATTGTATATCCCCTTTTGTTTATTACCAATGCATGACCACACTATGATTAAAACGAAGAAGACAATAATAATTCGCACCATTTTTGAAACAAGAATTTCATCAAATATACGCAGCACTTTCTTTTAAGTTTATATTTAAATAATTGTATTTGACCTAAGACACATAATTCGGGATTAAGATACGTTAATTTCTGTTTAATTATGATGCCTAATCTAATTGAATTTTTTTACATTTTATTGGTATAATTATACAAAAACTGATAATCATCATTCCATAGCAATAAAGGTATACTAACTTTGGTGTTGTAAAGTAAATCACTTATTAAGACATATGTTATGGCTATCTCATTAAAAAACCGACATTTTCTTAAACTTCTTGATTTTAGTGAGGAAGAGATATATTATCTGTTAGATCTTTCGGTGCGATTCAAACAAGAAAAAAAAACGGGTGTTGAGAAACAATTGCTTAAAGGGAAAAACATCGCATTAATTTTTGAAAAAACATCGACACGAACCCGATGCGCTTTTGAAGTCGCTGCGTTTGATCAGGGAGCTAATATATCGTTTTTAGGGCCATCGGGTACTCAAATTGGCAATAAGGAATCGATGAAAGATACGGCCAGGGTACTGGGCCGACTTTATGATGGTATAGAATATCGTGGATATGCGCAGAAAACAGTCGAGGAGTTAGCTGCTTACGCTGGTGTACCTGTTTGGAACGGCTTAACGGATGAATTTCATCCCACTCAGGTATTGGCCGATTTCATGACTATGAGCGAACATTGTAAAAAGCCACTCAATAAAATAAAATTTTGTTATTTGGGGGATGCCCGTAATAACATGGGTAATTCACTCATGGTTGGAGCTGCTAAACTGGGAATGGACTTTAGGGCTGCTGCTCCAAAAGCATGCCAGCCTGATGAAAACTTGGTGACAACCTGCATGGATATTGCAGGTAAGTCAGGAGCTTCTATATTATTGTCTGAGCATTTGGAAGAAGCAGTTAAAGATGTAGATTTCCTGTATACCGATGTCTGGGTTTCGATGGGTGAACCCGAAACAACATGGAATGAACGCATTCAACTTTTAAAGCCCTATCAGGTAAACCAAACGGTAACTGAGAAAACGGGTAATTCTAATGTCAAATTCCTACATTGTTTACCCGCATTTCATAATTTGGAAACAAAAGTGGGACATGAAATATTTGAGAAATT
>CAYMQP010000470.1:0-2276 GCA_964392505.1 uncultured Bacteroidales bacterium | reverse complement strand
GTAATATCCTGTAATTATAGACGTACCATCCTTACTTTAGCGCAGATACCACGCTAACGATAAGGACAACGACTATAATTAAAATAAAATTCATCAACTCTTAGATTGAAAGGCAAATATAGATATTTATTTTTAATAATGCGTTTTGGAGGAATTTTTTTTAAAAGCTTATCCACTTGATTACTGTTGATTGATCATATCATCTATGCGGAATCAGATAGCTTTTCTGTAGATTTTAAATATCCATACATCAACTCATTTTCAGGCAAAGCATAGCGTATTCGCGAACCTTGATCCAGTTCATCCAAATAGTTCGATTCAGGAATAATAAAACCGACTTTTTTCAGCCGATCGGGATAATCAAGACCATAAAGCCGCTTATGATCGTATTGAAGAAAGTGCTTCTTTCTTTCAGCTGCCGATGTAATTGACGAATCCTCATAGGTTTCTCTGCGATTAGCATCCATTGGCACTAATAAAATGGCAAAAGCGCCCGGTTTCATTACCCGAAGTATTTCTGACATGGCCCGTGTGTCATCGTCGACATGTTCCAGCACATGATTACATATTACTGCGTCGAATTCGTTTTCGCTGAAAGGCAAATCCTGAACATCGCATTTATAGTCGGCCAGCGGTGACTCAATATCGGCAGTAACATAGTCGAGATTGGATAGTTGCTTAAAACGCTCTTCAAAACATTGCTCCGGAGCAATATGTAAAATCCGCATAGGTTTATCGAAAAAAGGAGTTTTTTCTTTAAGGTAGAGCCATACCAAACGATGTCTTTCCAACGACAGGCATTTCGGACAAAGTACATTTTTCCTAATTATATGATAACCATAACTTAGAAATTTCTTATAACGACTGCCACAAACCGGACATTCTACATTATTTCCTTTATTTAGATACTGTGAGAGTTTTCGGAACAAATAACTCCCACGTATCAGATATTTTCTGGGAATAGTATTAATCGCAAATCTGATTAACCGATCCATCACAGTATTGGCAATTCATTTTCAGATCGCGAAAATAGGAAAAAATAAGTAAACCGGAGATAAAAGTAATATAGCTCAGCGTTCAGAATAGTACTTATTTATTGAATGTAATCCTCTGGTGTTTCGAACAATTCTAATTATTATTTAAAATCTTAGATTTATTTTTTAAAAAATAAGGGTACCGTGCATTTCAGACGTCTTCAATTAAACCAACACCATAACCATTTAACCATGAAAACAATAATGTTTAGGGTAAATTATTTACTTATTCCTGTATTATGTTTTTCGATACAGTTTAATAGTAAAGGACAAGTTCCTTCCGATAGTGTGAATGGAAATCTGATTCAATTTAATGATAACGGTGCCTGGTGCTGGTACCAGGATGAAAGAGCCGTAGTTGATATTGCGAATAATAGGTTGGTTATTGGTTCTGATGCCAGCGGTGCCGGCTTTGGTGGCAACAGCAGAAACGGAGGTATTGAAGGTTATTTCTTTAATATGGAGGATGGTTCATCACGGCGAAGAAGGTTTAGGGATGCGGGATGCGACGATCATAATACTCCTGCTTTTCTTGTGAGGCCGGATGGTCAGTATCTGGCCATGTACGCCGATCATTACGATGGATACAGCCGCTATCGGATTTATAATGGTACTAACTGGCTCGTTGAACAGCAATTCGACTGGAGCACTATCCCCGGAGGAACTGATTTTTCAACTACTTACTCAAACCTTTTATATTTACCTGCCGAGGGCAAAACATACAATTTTGTGCGATGCTATGCAAGAAGTCCTAATATGATGGTGTCAACTGATCAGGGTAATACATGGACATATGGCGGACTATTAACTGAACCTGATATTAGTATTGGTTATGTTAACGGATATTTTAAATACTCGAGTAATGGATATGATAGGATTGATTTTGTAGCCACAGAACATCATCCGAGAGATTACAATACAAGCATATATCATGGGTATATTCTAAATGGTCAGAGTTTTAATACAGAAGGCATTATACTTGATGGTGATATATCTGATAAAAGTGCTCCGAGTCCAGCAGATTTCACGCTTGTTTTTGCTGCAAATACGGTTATCAACGATATTACAATGACCCGTTGCTGGACGATAGATTTGCAGAACTATGGGAATGATACTATTGCTACTGTTTTTAAGGCAAGAGCCAATGACTCTGAAATGGACCATCGATACTTATATGCTCGCTACGACGGATCGCAATGGACTACTACCTATCTGTGTCAGGCAGGATGGAAATTATATAGT
>CAYMQP010000469.1:0-2286 GCA_964392505.1 uncultured Bacteroidales bacterium | reverse complement strand
GTGTTGCGTGCCCTCGAGCAGGCAGTAACCCGACGTTTGAGCAATTCAGCCTCATAAGAGGTCTCTTCCGGATAGACTCTATTGACAGGCGTTATATCAGCTGTTTGTTTTTCCAGCCGGCCATTCCTGATATGTAGTTCGACACGACATTTATCATGACACCAAAAGCATTGGGATTTTTTAATTTCTACACGGTCTTCCATTCTTTTTCTCCTAATCGGTTATAATGGATAGAATTTACCAGTAATTAATAACAATCTTGATAGCTATTGTAAAATCCAGGGATAGACCGCGGTTAAGCGGTTTTCAGATATATGTAACAATAATATCTTTCACATCGATATGGCATTTGATTGTTGATATTTGTGAATATTGTGACACACATGATTGTCAGGTATTCTGTCAACAATATGGATATACATTGAATGTTACTAGAATTGCAGGATTAGTGCTATAATGCAATAAATTATCAATTGCAGAGTGGTTGAATGGGATACAGCTCAAGAAAGAGAGACAGAACGGCTCGCCTCTTAAGGTTGCAGCTGCTTTTGTGGCAAAATCCTAACGGACTAACAATTAGCGAGATAGCCCGTAAGTGCTCGGTCAGTGAAAGGACTGTTTTTAGGGACCTGACCGCTCTTGAAACGGAACTAAAGGTACCGCTTTGGGGAGAACGTAACAAGCGGGGAATTCTGGATGGTTACTTTTTATCTCCTATTACTTTAACTACTCAGGAAGCGGTGAACATATTCATTTCATCCCGTTTGATGTTGCAGATGTCCCAGATTTATAGTCCCAACATCGCTGCTACCTTCATGAAAATAAATACCATTGTTCCTCAACCACTAAAAAGGCATGTTCAAAAAACCATTGATAAACTGGAAAGGTTGCCGACAAATGAAGTAAGGGTCAGGAACTTTGAAAAGCTAACTGAAGCCTGGGCCTCGCATCGTCGGGTTCGGATAGTCTACCAGGAAAAGGAAGATAAATCAGAGGAACATATTATAGAAATTTATTTCATCGAACCGGATTTCTGGGGTCGTTGCAGCTACGTTGTTGCTTACGCTCAGCAGAGCAAGACCATAGATATTTTTTATACAAACCGTATCATTGGACACGTCACTGTTAAGGACGAAACTTACGAAACGCCGGAAGATTTTGAACTCCGCGATTTTATTGATGAAACATTCGGTATTTATACAAGTAAAAATACGATGACATTCAAGCTCCGGTTTAGTCCAAAGGTCAGTGAATCAGTATCACGGACTATCTGGCATCCTTCTCAAAAAATGGAATTGCTGGACGATAGTTCAATGATAATGACTCTCCGGATGAGAAATGCTATATACCTGCGCGGTTGGATATTGGGATGGGGTACGCATGTCGAGGTTCTTAAACCAAAATGGCTGCGCAACCAGATAGTCGCTATCAGTGAAACACTCGGGGAAATGTACCAAACTAAAGCGGGACGTATATCACAATTCACCCCGATTATCCGTTAGTAAACATAGATTATTTATCTTTCACGCCCGGTTAAGTCAACCTTTTATATTTCCGCCATGTGAAATATTTTTTCATCATTTTCCTGCGAATATGAGCATTAAGATACCGATACAAGCTATTTATCTCCACAAGTAATGACCCCGGTTTGAACTCCGTTTAAGCATTCAGTCTTGAGAAAATTTATACCATTGGTAATCTGAAATTTTATGACAATGTAGGTGTCAATAAGGCAGTTTATAATCTCGATAAGTTTTTAATCTGGGCAACTTTAACACCAGTCTGAGTCTTTTTTAGTAAAGGAGGAATGTTATAAGTATAAAAAAGGTGAAAGCTGATAAGAAAGATAAAGGAGGGATATCATATGGGTAAACACCTAATGTCACGACAAATGATACCAGCTATTCTAGTAATTGCTCTGATTACTATTCTGGCTTTTGCCATTCCGGCATGCAGTGAGCCAGAACCAACACCGACTCCCACACCGGCCCCCGCACCGGAGCCAGAACCGGAACCAGCACCAGCACCTGAACCCGAACCAGAACCCGCAGCTCCGGAACCTGAACCAGCCCCTGAACCACCTGAGGAAGAGGTCGAGCCAATCACACTCATTTTTTCCAGTCACGATTTTGAAGGTGGCAGCTTCTGGGAATTATTCACACCCTTCTTTGACGAGATAGAGGCGAACTCCAACGGTGGAATCATCATTGAAGACCACTGGAACGGGGAGTTAGCCGGCTTTTTTGAGGCCTATCCTACCTGTGCGGAAGGGACAGTGGATATAGC
>CAYMQP010000468.1:0-2286 GCA_964392505.1 uncultured Bacteroidales bacterium | reverse complement strand
ATACAGCATAATATTAAAAATACAGGAGCTTTCGATCTTGATAAAAGAATTGCACTAATAAGCCCAAGGCCACTTGCTGAGGTATTAACTGAACGCATTGAACTGTTCCGAATTCAGGACACACTTGAATTTCCTGTTAAAACCAAAATCGAAAGAGACACAAATTCTTTTTACCGGATTCTTATCGATTATGTGCCTGAGGGAAGTACTATGTATAAAGTTTTCATACCCGATAGTACTTTTTTCGATATTTATGCAACTACAAACGATACCACAATTTTCCAGTTTACAACCCAGGCAGACGATTACTATGGTGCATTAACCCTTCGTTTAAATGGCGTTAAAGAACCTATACTCCTGCAATTACTCGATGATAAGGAAAAATTGCTCATAGAAAAGAAAATATTCTCCAATGAAACTATTCGTTATAACTTCTTATATCCGAAAAAATACCTCCTGAAAGTTGTTGTTGATGCAAATGGAAACGGTAAGTGGGATACTGGCGATTATCTGAATCATATCCAACCGGAAAGGGTGATTTATTATCAACAGGTAATTGATATACGCTCAAACTGGGAAATGGATTTTATCTGGGATCTTTCAGCTGAAAATTAATACCTTAATCTTCACTGATTCTTCCTTTATATTCGGTGTAATTTTTATAAATTAATCTGATTTTCAGACCTTTTTTTAACTTAAAATTTATGAAGGAGAGCAATACTTTCAGGTTGAAGCATAGGCCGCTGTTGCCACTGATAAAGTAGTTCCGGGTATTTTCAATAAACAGCTTCCGGCGGCTTCCAGCGTGGCACCTGTTGTAATCACATCATCGACAAGCAATATATGTTTATTCTCAATAAGGTGAGTATTTCGAAAACTAAAAATACTTTCTACATTTTTCCACCTTTCATAGCGCCCTTTTCGGGTTTGGGTAGCAGAGAATTTTTTTCTGAACAACACTTCTTCAATAACAGGTATATTTAATATCGAAGCAATTCCGTTGGCAATTACAGCACTTTGGTTAAATCCCCGTTTTCTTAATTTGGCTTTGTGCAAAGGTATGGGAATAATAATATCAATGCCATCAAAATCGGATTCCTTTATTCTCGATCCGATAAGTTTTCCCAGAAAAATTCCGTTTTCCTTACGATTGTGATATTTCAGCTCATAGAGAAGCCGGCGGTACTTACTTCCTTTATCAAAGAAAAGCAATGCCATGGCACCTTTCACGGGTAATCGGCCATAGAACATTTCTTCGACAAGACTCCTTTTCCCAAGTTGATAACCGGTTTCAGGTAACGAATGCATACACCATGTGCATAAAACCTGATTGTTCCCTGGCAGAATTACTCCGCAAGTGGCACAGGTTCTGGGGTAAAAAAGGGAGATAAAATCTCCAGTATACTTTTTAAGTGAATTTAACAGGAGTATCAAAGTAATTTAATTTCGTAGGTGATTTCCATAGCTTTTCGGTATGAAACACTAACTCCACAATAACGTTCCTGTGACAGGTCGATGGCTTTCTGAAGTTTATCGAGAGGAAGATCTTTACCTTTAAACTGATAAATAATATGCATTCGGGTGAAATGTTTAGGATGTTCATCGGTGAGTTCTCCTTCTACTTTGACAGAAAAATCATCGAGTTCGACTCGCATTTTACCCAATATCGAAACAACATCCATCCCCGTACAACCTGCTAATGCAACCATAGTAAGCGGCTTTGGACGTGGACCGGCCCCGGTTCCCCCATGTTCTTTTTTAGCATCCATCATAAGTTTAAACTCATCAATTTCAGCTTCGAAAGCCATACCTTTTTTCCAGTTTACTTGAATTGAATCTTTCATATGTTGTGAATTATTGAATTATTTTAACTCCTTAAAAATGAAGAAATAATTTTGGAATCGAAATTATTACTCAGGATTATTGTAATGATTTGACACGAATAGTGTCATAAATATCATAAGTATTTTATTTTATAAAATTAATATCTTTAAACTAGCTGTTTATCCGATTAACGATAATATAATATTCATACCATGGAAAAAGTTCAATACCAGGGAAACAATTTACGTGAGTTTCTTAAAAGAAGTACGGTTTTTAAGCATCTTACCGAAGAAGAATTGGATAACTTACCTTTGTATGATGCTCCCGATCATTATAAGAGAGGTACTATTATTTATGAAGAAGGAGGAAGAATAAACGGATTCTATGTAGTCTGTAAAGGAATAATTAAAATTTATAAGACAGGATTCGACGGGAAAGATCAGATTATCCGGTTTGCCAAAC
>CAYMQP010000467.1:0-2288 GCA_964392505.1 uncultured Bacteroidales bacterium | reverse complement strand
CTTCAGTTGTATGGTAAACTTCGGGATGAAACTGAATGCCGTAGGTATCTTCATTCTGAATATGGTAAGCACCCACCTTAACATCGCGGGTACTGCCAATAATTTCAAAATTATCTGGCACGTTTACAATTGTATCTCCGTGTGACATCCAGACCTGTGTACCCGGTGAAAGTCCGTTTAGAAGAGCTGAATCTTGTCTGATAACTTCAAGTTTTGCTCTTCCATATTCACGATGTTTCGATGGTGTGACCATACCACCAGATTCCTGGGCCAAATATTGCGCCCCATAACAAATTCCCAGAATAGGAATAAACCCCTTGATATGCTGAAGGTCGGGTACTGGATGTCCTTCATCTTTCACCGAACATGGGCTACCCGATAAAATAACACCTTTCACCTGGGAATTGGGCATAGTTATTTTATTAAACGGATGTATTTCGCAATACACATTCAATTCACGCACTCTGCGGGCAATTAATTGTGTATACTGCGATCCGAAGTCGAATATGACAATCATTTCCTGCACAACAGGATACAATTAAAATGAAACGCAAATATAGCTATTAATCGATGAAGAATAACCTTCTGCTCAATCTTCAACTCCTTGGCGACCTGGTAAGAGGAATTGAATAGGTTTGCAATTCACAAGCTATGTGGGTAGCCTGAAATATATCCCTGGCTTCGACAAGAAAATCATCTTCTGTTTTATAACGATTCGAAAAATGACCGATTAGTAATTCTTTTACTCCTGCTTTTTTTGCAAGGGTTGCAGCCTGTTTGGTTGTTGAATGCCCCGTAATTTTAGCAAGCTCTTCATCATGGTTAAGGAAGGTTGCTTCATGAAAAAGTAAATCGACACCTTTAATGTATTCGGCTATCTTTTCGTAATAGGCAGTATCACAACAGTAAGCAAACGATCGGGTATGGTATGCCGGTTCTGTCAATTCGTTGTTTCTTAAAATTGTACCATTATTTAGGAGAATATCTTCTCCTGCCTTAACAGCTCGTATTTGTTTTACTGAAAAACCGAATTGATCAATCGCTTCCTTCCTTATATTTAAAGGACGTTTTTTCTCGCGGAACAAAAACCCGTATGCAGGTACGCGGTGTTTCAGGGGAAATGCATGAACTTCTACAATCCTGTCTTCATAAATTTTGTCAAATGTTTGCTTCGTTATAGGGTGTAATTCTATTTTAAACGAGATTTCTTCGGCAAAGTGTTTTCTATAAAAATCGATCATTTCCTTTATATCGGGATGTGCATAAATATGCAATACGGTTTTTCGGCCCAGCAAATTAAATGTGGAAAGAACACCAAACAGACCAAATACATGATCGCCATGCATGTGACTAATAAAAATATGGTTAATTCTGCCAAATTTAAGTTTGGCTTTGCGTAACTGAATTTGGGTGCCCTCACCACAATCGATCAAAAAAAACCGCTCATGTATATTCAGAACATGAGCGGTAGGAAACTTTTTTGACGTTGGTAAAGCAGAGCTGCTTCCCAAAACCGTCAATTCAAATATCATAGTTGTTGTACAAGATTTTTATTTATTTGTATCAGCAATTAAATCAACACCCTCCTCGATTGTGTTAGTTATGTTCAATACTGTATCGAGTTGTGAAATTGTTATTAATCGTTCAACCGCATCGTTCAACCCGGTAAGTACAAATGTTCCATTTGCATTTTTACAAAGTCGATTCGCTACCAGAATTGCACTTAAGCCAGATGAATCACAGTAACGACATTTGCTTAAATCAAGTATTATATTTCGTTCTCCATTACCTGATACCAGCACCAGCTCCGATTTCAATGTAGGGGCAATATGCGTATCAAGCTTTTCTTCCAATACCTGAATTAATGTGTGATTGTCTTGCTTTTCAATTTTAAATTCCATATAGAAAAGTTTTTATAAATATATCACTTTTCGTTTGAATCTTTACTCTTTTCTTTTTTTTGTTTTTCAGCCTTTTCCATTTCCTTCTTAAGTGCTGCAAGATCGGTCACGTCGCCTAGAGTTGTTTTTTCAAGACTTGACTTTATCTTTTTAGCAGCTTTTTTCGCAGCTACAGTGGCAGCTTTTTTTTCAGCACTGGCTGCTGATTTTTTCCCTTCCTCATAGACTCTTGTATGTGAAAGTACAATTTTCTTTGCAGATTTCGAAAATTCTACAACTCTAAATGTAAGTTTTTCATCGACTTTTGCAGAAGTTCCATCTTCTTTAACCAGATGTTTTGGGGTTACAAATCCTTCAACTCCATAAGGCAGAGCAACGATCGCTCCC
>CAYMQP010000466.1:0-2291 GCA_964392505.1 uncultured Bacteroidales bacterium | reverse complement strand
CGATTAAACCGTACTTGGGCATTTACCTTACTTACATTTTTTGTCTCAAGTTATAATTATTGCAGTATCGATGCATTACCTTCAAAGGAAACTACCATGCAAGCTATGATATTAGCTAACGCATATTTCATGAATAAATGGCCCGATGTCGGTAAAACTATAATAACAGATCGTGAACGGGTTAGTAATATCTGGACCCGAGCGGTTTATTACGAAGGCTTGATAGCCCTGTACAAGCTTAATCCGAAACCCGAATATTATGATTATGCTGTACGTTGGGGTGAATATCATAATTGGAATTTACGCAGAGGTAACACGTATACGCGTAATGCCGATAACCAGTGCGCCGGGCAAACCTATATCGAGTTATATCTGATTGATCAAAAGCCTGAGCGGATAAAATATATAAAGATGTCGATTGATAGTATGATGAATACATCTAAGATCGATGATTGGAACTGGATTGATGCGCTGCAAATGGCTATGCCCGTATTTGCCCAACTCGGAGCTGTTTATTCCAATGAGGCTTATTTCGACAGAATGGATGAAATGTATCGATGTACCAAGGATTCAATTGGTGGCGGATTATACAATTATAAGGATAAGTTATGGTGGAGGGATGCCAGTTTTAAACCTCCCTATACCGAACCAAATGGTGAAGACTGTTATTGGTCGCGAGGTAATGGATGGGTTTTCGCTGCCTTGGCGCGAGTACTAACCTGGTTACCTGAAGATTATAACTACAGGGCGCACATAGTGCAAAACTTCATTGAAATGGCCGAAGTTTTAATAAAAGTACAGCGCGATGATGGATTTTGGAATGTTAGTCTGCACGACCCTAACCACTTCGGAGGGAAAGAGACAACTGGAACGGCTTTAGTTACCTATGGTATGGCATGGGGCATAAATCAAGGCCTCCTCGATGAAGAACAATACAAACCAGTAGTTTCTAAGGCATGGAATGCTCTGATCAACGATGCTTTACATAAGAATGGTTTTTTAGGTTATGTCCAAAGTACCGGGAGTGGACCTGAGGATGGGCAACCTGTTACTTACAACCATAAACCTAATTTTGAGGATTACGGACTGGGATGTTTTCTAATGGCTGGAAGCGAAGTATATAAAATGACAGAATAACACTATGTTACGTGCCGAATCAAAGATTAAGAGATATTCTAAATTAGAGCGATTGATTCGTACTAATCTGGTTATACTTCGGGTTATGTGTTATACAAATAATAAAAGAACTACGAATAATTTAAAAAATTCTTATATAACTTTACTTCATCCGCATGCACGCTTTTCTCCCAACATAAGTTGGGTAATATTCCAGACAAATTGCATCAATAGGTTCGATAATAAAACTATTGAATTTGGAATGAATAAAACTGAAGAGAATCCCTAGATAATAACAATCCATGATGTTTATTAACCCTTAACTATTAGACTATGAGAAAATTATACTATCTGATACTTTAAGTTTAGCAGTGTCTTTTTACTATATCATAACATTGACTAACGACTATAAATATTGTTAGTCATTTTGCATATATCGCCCTTTGTAAAAAAGACAATTTAATATTAATGAATTAATTCAGATAACCTTAATCTACACATTACCTAAATTATGAATCAGATTAATAAGATTTTATGGATTCTATGTTCTAACCGGTTTAAAATAATACCATTAAGGAGATATATTGTATTTGTTATATCGTTGGTATTGATTATTCTGGTTAATCTCGATATCTATACTTAGGTATCGGATTATGAACAGAATCAGGTTTCAGTTCGCAAGCTCAACATGTTGACTGAAAGCAATGCTTTGAAAGGTTCCGAAGCATTGCAGGGAGTTACTATAACGGGAAAGATCATCGACTCCGAAGGTAATCCACTACCGGGTGTTAATATACTTGAAAAAGGTACAACCAATGGTACGGTTACCGATCTTGATGGGAATTATACTCTTATTGTTTCCGGTCCGGAATCTGCTATTTCATATTCTTTTATTGGATATGTATCAGAAGAAATAACGGTAGGTAATCAGACGGAGATAAATCTTACAATGATCCCAGATATTACAGAACTCGAAGGAGTTGTTGTGGTAGGATACGGTACTGTAAAGAAAAGTGATATTACCGGTGCGCTTGTTTCTGTAACTGAAGAGCAAATCAAGGAAATGCCGGTTACCAATGTCAACCAGGCAATACAGGGACGTGCAGCTGGTGTGGATGTTGTTAACGCAAAATACGGATTAAACACAAAACCTGAAGTCCGCATCAGAGGTAACC
>CAYMQP010000465.1:0-2320 GCA_964392505.1 uncultured Bacteroidales bacterium | reverse complement strand
ACTAAATGGTTTACCAGTCAGTAAAAATAAAAGCCGATGTTGTAACGGCTGATGAGCGTGAAAAAGGCGAAAGGCGTCTTTTGAATTTTGGTCATACCTTTGCCCATTCTATCGAAAAAATGAGTACAACTCTGCATGGTAAAGCAGTAAGTATAGGAATGGCAATGGCTGCGAAAGTATCATATATATTAAATATGATTTCTCAGGAGGATGCCAAAACTATTGAATCGGTGATAGCAAGTTATGGTTTACCTGTAAGTTCCGATATTCCGCTTCGCAAATTATTCAATGCAATGAAGCAAGATAAAAAACGCGAGGGTGATGCAATACATCTTGTATTGTTGGAAAGAATAGGCAAAGCCGTGACCCGCAAAATAACCTATAACGAACTTCAAAAAATAATCGATGATTTGCGTAGCAATAGCTGAACCCGATCTCGAAAAATGTTTTCAAACACTCGATAAAGTGGAAATGGCAGAGATTCGCATTGATCTGACAGGATTCGGCCTAGAAGAAATTAAAAAAGTATTTGCCCATACTACTCCAACTATTGCTACATGCAGACCTGACCAAATGGGCAGTAAAAAACAGTTCGAACTACTCACACTTGCAATAAAATCGGGAGCCAAATATATTGATATTGAAATCGACGCAGATAAAAAGCAGATTAAAAAGATTATAACAATTGCACGAAATAACCATTGTAAAGTGATTGTATCGTA
This sequence comes from uncultured Bacteroidales bacterium, assembly GCA_964392505.1. Taxonomy (GTDB): domain Bacteria; phylum Bacteroidota; class Bacteroidia; order Bacteroidales; family UBA10428; genus UBA10428. The sequence goes on along the minus strand of CAYMQP010000465.1, from coordinate 1,598 downwards.
CCATAACTTTGAAGAAACACCAGGCTTAAAGCAGCTATACCAGGTTGTTGATGATTGTTTTGCCTCTGGAGCAGATATTGCTAAGGTTGCTACACAAACAAAAAACAAATCCGATTGTGCCCGGTTACTATCGCTATACAGCATCCAAAAACCACTTGTCGTACTGGGGATGGGTGAACTCGGAAAAATTACCCGGATCATGGCACCGTTTCTTGGTGCTGAATTTACTTTTGCATCAATGGATGAAGGCCTACCGACAGCACAAGGTCAGATAGTCTATAGCCGAATGAAGGAGTTAGTAAAACTCCTTAGCAAAGAATTAGGTTATACCACATAAATACTATGGAATAAAAATTTAGTAAAGGAGTGGATATACTCATTAACATTTTAATCCTATAATCAGAGAATACAATGAACTCTTTCGGTCATATTTTCAGGATCAGCATATTCGGAGAATCGCATGGGAACGGGGTCGGAATAACATTAGATGGTATACCTGCCGGTTTACCACTTAATTTAAATGATTTTAAATATGATCTTGGCCGGCGCCGATCGGGAGCCAAGGGAACAACGCCACGAAAAGAAGCGGATTTGCCAAAATTGTTAACGGGTATTTTTAACAATCACACCACAGGAGCTCCTGTTACCATTTTATTTGAAAATACTAACATTCGTTCGAAAGATTATGATAAACTACGCGAAATGCCTCGTCCAGGCCATGCCGACTTTGTAGCCTCAAAGAAATTTGGAGGTTTTGAAGACTACCGTGGAGGAGGACATTTTTCAGCTCGTCTCACAACAGGATTGGTTGCTGCAGGAGTTATTGCTAAAAAACTTATAAAGCCTGTAAAAATTGAAGCTAATCTTATCGAAGCCGGGGGAAATTCGGACATTGAAGCTGCAATTAACAAGGCTATAGAAGAACAGGATTCCATTGGTGGTATAATCGAATGCCGGGTTAATAAACTTCCGGTAGGTTTGGGAGAGCCTTTCTTCGATTCCATAGAATCGTTGCTATCTCATATGATGTTTTCCATTCCTGCCGTAAAAGGAATTGAATTCGGTTCAGGATTCATGGCAGCACGCATGAAAGGGAGTGAGCATAACGATAATATTCTTTCAATGGATGGAAAAACGGAAACCAACCATGCCGGGGGAATTAATGGAGGTATCAGCAATGGTAACGAGCTCATATTCCGTATAGCCATAAAGCCTGCATCCAGTATCAGCAAGGAACAAAAAACTCTGAATGTAAAAACCGGTAAAGTGGATACCCTGAAAGTTGAAGGCCGGCACGACCTGTGTGTTGCACTTCGCGCTCCCGTAATTGTCGAAGCTGCCACAGCATTAGTATTGGCCGATCTGATGATGTTGGAGCAAAAAATATCCAGAATTGTTAATACTTAACAAACATTATGAATAAGATAGTTATTATTGGAGCCGGACGTATGGGTTCTTGGCTTGTCGAATCGCTTTGCCTCGATTATGAAGTAGGTGTATACGATAGTGATAAATCGCGATTGAAATATCTATTCAACAGCCATCGACTTCTTTCCTTCGATGAAATAAAGGATTTTGCTCCCGATATGCTTATAAAT
>CAYMQP010000464.1:0-2344 GCA_964392505.1 uncultured Bacteroidales bacterium | reverse complement strand
GGGTTTAATAGGGATTATAAAATATATATATCTGAAATACGAATATTGGCTGCGTAAAAACCTGATGGGGAAAAAACCCAATCTTTTCTTTTTCGATTTATACAAACTCGGCTATTTATGTACTATTTCCCATTCAGGAAAATAGTCTCCTACAATCGATATTAATTCCTTCACATTTAAATTAATTTCAAATATTATCTTTGTGCCTTATTATCAAAGAAGGAATTTCTAATACTTTTTTGAATATTGATTTTCTAGTCCGCTTATCATTATTTTGATACCTAGTTGCATAATGTCGTTACAAAACTCAATTTTAAACTATATAATTAAAGGCGTAAAAACTTTATATGGTGTACAAGTCGATAATAATCTTATTCAGATACAAAAAACCAAAAAAGAATTTACCGGCGATATTACCATAGTAGTATTTCCACTTTTAACCTATTCGAAAAAAAGTCCTGAAGATACAGCGAATGATTTAGGCCGGTTTCTCGAAGATAACCTTGAATATGTTTCGGGTTTTAACGTTATTAAAGGCTTTCTTAATCTGGATATTGATTCGTCGTATTATGTTGAATTTTTAAAAGAGGAAGCATCAAAAGTGGAGTATGGTTTGCAGATAAACAAACCTGATACTGAACTATTCATGGTAGAATATTCCTCGCCGAACACAAATAAACCTTTACATCTTGGTCATATACGGAATAATCTTCTGGGATGGTCGATTTGTAAGATACTGGAAGCTACCGGAAAAAAGGTTACAAAAACCAATATTGTAAACGACCGGGGAATACATATCTGTAAGTCGATGCTGGCGTGGGAAAAATGGGGAAACGGAGAGACTCCAAAATCATCAGGAAGAAAAGGTGATCATTTCGTCGGAGATTACTATGTGAAATTCGACCAGGAATATAAAAACCAGATTAAAGCACTGATTGAGAAAGGTGAGAGTCAAGAGGAAGCCATCAGGAAGGCTCCAATCATCATTGAAGCGCAGGAATTATTACGCAAATGGGAAGCTGGTGATCCTGAAGTTCATAAACTGTGGAAGAAAATGAATGGTTGGGTATACGACGGATTTAATGAAACATATCGTCATCTGGGAGTATGTTTTGATAAGATTTACTATGAATCAGACACATATGCTGTTGGTAGAGACTATGTATTGAGTGGTTTGGATCATGGAATATTTTATCAACGTGAAGATAAATCGGTTTGGGTCGATCTTTCCGCCGAAGGCTTGGATCAAAAAGTACTCCTGCGTTCCGATGGTACTTCCGTTTATATGACACAGGATATCGGAACAGCGCAGCTACGGCAGCAGGATTACAGCTTTGATAAAATGATTTATGTTGTAGGTAACGAACAAAACTATCATTTTAAAGTACTTGCTGTAATTCTGGATAAACTTGGATTTCCTTGGGCTAAAAACTTATACCACCTTTCGTATGGTATGGTGGAATTACCAGATGGAAAAATGAAATCGCGCGAAGGGACTGTTGTCGATGCGGATGATCTGATAGACGAAATGATTGCTACAGCCCGCGAAATGGCCGACGAACTGGGAAAGTTGGAAAACCTAACTGCTGAAGAGAAAGAAAATATCTATAGGATTATTGGTCTGGGAGCTTTGAAGTATTTTATACTTAAGGTCGATCCGGTTAAGAATATGACTTTTAACCCTAAAGAATCAATTGATTTTAACGGACATACCGGTCCGTTCATTCAATATACCCATGCCCGGATATACTCAGTGCAAAGAAAAGGCATGGAGATGGGTATAAATACTTCAGCCTTATTCCCTTCCGGACTTAACATAAACGATAAGGAGAAATCGATATTAAAATTGATCCACGAATATCCTGCCACAATTTCCGAATCGGCCACAAGTTATAATCCTGCTCTTATTGCCAATTTCATATACGAACTGGCAAAGGAATACAACCAGTTTTATCACGATTACCCAATTTTAAAGGAAGAAAATGAATCGCTAAGAAACTTCAGGATAATGCTTTCCGAAACATGCGGAACTATTATTAAAAAAGGAATGGATTTACTGGGTATTGATGTACCTGAACGCATGTGATTTTGAAAGAATATCTTTATTTTAGCCAGCTGAAAAAAAGTAGCCGATATGTTCGATAGTTTAACCGAGAAATTAGAACGATCGTTTAAGATTCTCAGGGGGCAGGGTAGTATTACCGAGATTAATGTTGCCGAAACCCTGAAAGAAGTTCGAAGAGCTTTACTCGATGCCGATGTTCATTACAAGATAGCCAAATCGTTTACCGATAGTGTAAAAGAAAAAGCGCTGGGTCAGAAAATTCTTTCAGCGGTTCAACCC
>CAYMQP010000463.1:0-2365 GCA_964392505.1 uncultured Bacteroidales bacterium | reverse complement strand
TAGAACTGTATTTTGATAGCCGAATTGTACACAATCAATGAGTTCTCCTGCAGGCAAATCGGAAAAAAACATTGCTTGCTTGAGAAAACGCTTCCTTTACTGTTTAATTTTAAAATCGCCCCCGAATATTTACCAGTTAGGAGAAGTGACCTCGTTAACTAATATCCTTTTATTTCAAATTCTTGATTTACTTTATAATTTCTTTCTTTTCCTGTTTCTGTTGAAACGGATTTTAAGACAATATTCATGTGGTTTGGCATATGTGTATAATCAAAACCAATAATTGTACCTACTATAGTACCGTTATCATCCGAAAAATTATCTCCTATTTCAATTACACCGCATTCTATACATTCCATGAATCCTATGTAGGAAATATCATTTAACAATTTATTTTTATCATTATTCCAATCATTGGCTATTAAAAATTCATGCAGTTGATTTTTATTAATACAGCGAGTAACATATTCAGATAATTTCAATTTCCTATCGATCCGTTTGTTTTTCATTACGGCTTTAATTCTAAATTTTATTGATGATTTTGATGAATATTTCATTATAGTTACCCCTTTTAATTTGTTTTTTTAAGAATACCAATTTGAGAGCTGAACCGCAACAGCGAGCGCATTCCCCGTAGCTTGCTACGGGGTTAGCTCGCCCGGTTAAATCCTCCGAAGGAGGGCCGCAAAGCGGCATTTAACGGGGCGAGCGAATATTAAAATTTGATAAAAAATCCTTACGGTCGAAGATTCCCTGCAGCTTGCTGCAGGGTCTTCAATTAAAAATGTATCCGATAGTGTTCAAAATTTCATTGAAAGGAATACTGTAATTTCATAGCCGTAGTGCTCTGCGCGAACCCGGATGTAAATTTTATATCTCGAAAAAGATGGAACTCCCACCTTTCGACTTCGTCATCGAAGTTGTAACCACAACAATGCAAATAAGGCACGAGGTTACGAATTGCCTGAATTTGCCAAGTCAGGCCATTAAGTTTGAACGATACCAATGTAACAATACCCGCCCCTAAAAGGCGCCCAAGAAATCGGTTTCCCTGCGCCGAACCGCAGTTTCGGTTATTCACTTTCGAGTTCTTTGAATACCCTGTTGGCAATGCGAAAGCATGATACTGCTGCCGGCACACCGCAGTAGATTCCGACGATGTGAATCAGCGAGCGAATTTCCGCTTTGGTCACGCCGGTGCGTTTTGAGCCGCGCAGATGCAACTCCCATTCATCCATTCGGTTTAGGGCTGCGATCATCACCAAATTCAGCATGGAGCGCGTTTTCATATCAATCGTATCGTCACCCCAACCGAAACCCCAGGCCCATTCGGTCATCGCTTCTTGAAAGGGTTTGTTGAAATCGTCCGCTTCATGTAGCGCAGATTGAACACGTTCAGAGCCCAAAACTGCGATGCGCTTCTCGATACCCTTTTCTAAAAGTTCATTTGCCATAACAATTCCTCCTGTTTTACCCGTTCGAGACTGCATTTCACAATGATAAATATTGATAAGAACTTGCTTTTAGTAAGCGGATTCACTCTGCAAAACCGATTGTGTTAACTGCACATTGCTTGCCATTAATTGCAATAACGCAGTTCACAAAAAAAATTGTAACATACTTCAGATATTGTTCAAAATTTCAAATATTAAAAACTGTATCTTGATAGCCGGATTCTCCAGTAACGATTGAACCGAGTGGCGGAAATGAAGCGCTTTAAAATCCCTGACCCGATTTAGAAACATGCTAGAAACTATTTTTAATCTTCTTTAGTATATTTGTAATATGGAAACTACAGAATGATAGAAGCCATTTTGTCTTTAAGCTTTTTGAAACCCATGTAACATCAGTCGTAATCCAAGATGGCTCAGTTTCATAAGAAACAAGGCGATAATTATCTTCTAAAAGTTCTTGGAAATCAGAAAATTTGTTCTTCATGCCAGAATATAAAGCTGGTTTCTCATCCTTTTCGACTTCGCATGTTATTTTATTAATGCATCTTTTCTCTAAAAGTGGTTTAATGGTTTGAAGAACAGTAAAATCCATTCCTTGAATATCACTTAAATAATAATCTATTTCTGCTACACCTTCCCTTTGAAGAAAGTTATATAAATTTAACACCTTAACTTTTATTGTTTTTATAAGCTTGAAATTAAGCCCTGAAGGATGGTTTAATCCTTCAGAAATTTTACCTAGTGATTCAGCTCCAGGGAAATCATATATATTAAAATCGTTTTCGCCATCTTCTTTGCCAACAGCCGCATTAATTAGCACAATGTTTTTAAAATTTTTAAATTTGGCCCCCGGTTTTGGGAAGACTGCCGGTCATTCAGGCCGAAATTTGAAAGTTTAGCTTCAAATCGGG
>CAYMQP010000462.1:0-2384 GCA_964392505.1 uncultured Bacteroidales bacterium | reverse complement strand
AGTTCGGATCGAAGTCTGCAACTCGACTTCGTGAAGCTGGATTCGCTAGTAATCGCGCATCAGCCACGGCGCGGTGAATACGTTCCCGGGCCTTGTACACACCGCCCGTCAAGCCATGGAAGCTGGGGGTACCTGAAGTCTGTAACCGTAAGGAACGGCCTAGGGTAAAACCAGTGACTGGGGCTAAGTCGTAACAAGGTAGCCGTACCGGAAGGTGTGGCTGGAACACCTCCTTTCTGGAGAGATCAACGCGGAATCTTTGTAAAACCGATTCCCGGTAAATATTGGGAGTGTAACTGTCGGCCTTTTCTCTTTTTAATTGTTTATATTATTAGTAGATACTGAGCTTTCTAAATTTAAAAAATGATAGCCTTTGATGGTTAATAATTAGTCCTGTAGCTCAGCTGGTGCCGAAAAAACAGAAATCTGCTGATTTCATATTTTTTCGAGCATCCACGAAAATCTAAAGAATGAAAAATTCTAAGATTTTCGGGATTAGAGCGCTACACAAAGCGTATAATAGTTGACCGAGATTAACAAGAACAGTCCCGTAGCTCAGCTGGTTAGAGCGCTACACTGATAATGTAGAGGTCCCCAGTTCAAATCTGGGCGGGACTACTTCGTACACCGAAGCTTTAGCAAAGGTGTGCGTACTCTGAAAAAAGTAATAGCTGATTGAGGTTAGTCCTCCTTCACTAAAGTTTCGGAGGACGAAGGGGAATTAGCTCAGCTGGCTAGAGCACCTGCCTTGCACGCAGGGGGTCATCGGTTCGAATCCGATATTCTCCACTTTCGTTTACTGAAGCGAACTTTACTGGACTATGTCCACCAGAGTTGGCAAGAGTGAAATTTGCATACTGAAGCCTTGTCTGTACTGTCTGTCATTTCTTTCCTATCTGCTGATAGGTGAGCGAAAGGTAAGCTTAACAAAGGCGGAAATAAAAGTTCTTTTAGAAAGTTAAATTGGAGTCATTAGTTCATTCTGACCGTTTTCAAATCCAGTGTTTTATATATCTGTTTTAGCTAACAACATCTGAATATTACCATATCAATATAATTGAAGGAATAAAGTTGATCCGATTTTATAGAAGTGATCAAGCATCAGCAATTAGTTTAGACAAGTAATTTTATTAATTAACTCGACTTATTCATATAGCAATATAACATGAATACATTTATGAAATGTAAGGGTATAAAAAGCTTCTAGAAAGCATCAGACAATATCATTGTCAATATTTAAACTGTTAAAGTGCATAACTTTTAATCGTATTCTTTTAATAACAACAAGTTTTAGTATTTATTTGATGTAGTACAATTCTTGGTACTATAGGCAACCAAATGAAAGCATTTCTGAATATTATTTTCCTTATAATTCAGTTGTCTGTATTGGCTCAGGTTGAAAATGATTCTGTACCTGTTATCTATTCATGGAAACTGGTAAATTTTTTCTCGCAAACAGAACCCATAAAAGTAGATACCAACCTAACAAATTTTCAGATTTACTATCCAAATTACCAATATTCTGTAAGTAATTCATTTTTAGGAAACCTTGGAACCGCTACACTATCGAATATTGTATCCGATCGAATTTTTAATAATGATGCTTTTTTTATAAATGCATTTCTACCATACTTACAGACTGTAGAGAATACACACTATTACAATACCCGAAAACAATTCTCGCGCCTTACATACAATTTTGAGCGTTTGTCAAGAGGCCGTGAGGATATGTTTGAAGCATTTCATACACAAAATCTTACACCAAAACTGAATATCGGTTTACGGTATCATGTTATTTCAGCTAAGGGACAATATATATATCAGAAGGTTAAGAAGAATTCTTTCCGATTATTCGGGAGCTATTCAGGTCAGAAATATATGCTCCACACCAGTCTGAATTTAAACTATAGCCGGAATAATGAAAACGGTGGTATTATCGATTCCGTTTTTCAATCGGGCAATTATCAATACATTATTGAAATACCTACAGTTTTTAGTGGTACAGGAGTTAGTGATAATACTTCAAATGCAGAGAACAGATTAAGGTATATGGATATAATGGTAAGCCAGCGACTTAAATTGTTTACACTCGCCTCTAAGCTGGATACAACGGGTGTCAAAAGCAGCAGAAATATTGCCGAACCAATTCTTACTTATGTTTTCCGGACAAACCGCGCTACTAAAACATACCAGGATTCAGATCCGGTCGATCCCGGATTCTATGATGTATGGTATTTCAACACAAAAAAAACCAACGATTCAGTTGCCAACTTTCGAATATCCAACACTTTACAATTGGAATTTAAATCGACCTTTCGCAGAAAAGTACAGGTTGGTATATATGGTCTTGCCGGTTATGATTTTGATAAATACTATTTCTATTC
>CAYMQP010000461.1:0-2399 GCA_964392505.1 uncultured Bacteroidales bacterium | reverse complement strand
CAATACCCCTGACCTTATTCAATCCAAATAAACACAAAGCTAGTAAAAACTTTTGATCAGGATTTTTCAGGTTTTTCGGTGGTGGATTTTCGGAAAACCAGAATGATTCCGGTAATTATGAACGGAATGCTAAGCAACTGACCCATATTTAAAAACATTCCTGCTTCAAAATCAACCTGATCTTCTTTTACAAATTCGATAAAGAAACGGGCTGTAAATACCAGAATAAAAAACAAACCAATAAATATACCCTGTTTTAACCGTGGGTATTTCCGGAAATACAGGGTTATGAGAAAAATAAAAATTAGAATATAACAAATCGATTCGTACAGCTGGGCCGGATGCAACGCTGTAATTTGCTCCAGTGGCGTTCCCGGAGGAGCAAGGTGAACAAATTTTATGCCCCATGGTAAATCTGTTGGGGTTCCTACTATCTCCGAATTGAATAAATTGCCTAACCGGATAAGTGCTGCTGCCAGGGCTGTTACAATGGCTATTCGGTCAAGTATCCATAGATAGGGCCTTTTAAACTTGCGGGCATATAAGTATAATCCAATAAGTAAACCAATAGCACCTCCATGGCTGGCAAGACCCTGGTATCCTGTGAAATGAAAATCTTTACCCGGAGTGCCTTCGAAGGGTAAAATCATACGTAACGGATGTCGCAGATATATTTCAGGTTCGTAAAATAAACAATGCCCCAGGCGTGCTCCGATAATGGTACTTATAACAACATAAAAAGTAAGTTTGTCGAGTAATTCAATTGGGAGCCCTTCCTTTTTAAATATTTTGCTAAGAATATAATACCCAATAATAAATCCCAGTAAAAAAAGCAGGCTGTACCAGCGCAGTTCGATGAATCCCAGATCGGCAATCTGAGGCTTTACATCCCATACGATAAAAGCAATCATTTTATAGAATTATCAGATTTTCGGGCATAAAGATAATTATTGAAACAAGATTAACCTTATGATAGTATAAATTAATTCATACCTGCCGTATAAATTCATGCTTTTCAGTTATTCAACTTGTTTATGAGGAATTGTGTTTATAATTATTCTGAGAATGAAGGATGCCCGTTAAAATAATTTTTCGTATTCTGATGAATTTCAGAATTTTTTAAAATTTCATCAACAGAAAACCAGCCATAATCTGAATGTTGTTCCTTAGGAAGATTTTGTATGGTTTTTTCCAGTTTTATACGGTATGCAATTACTAAATAATGGGTATTAAAAGAAGGATCTTCGGCAACATTATCATGCAAATGAATATGCTGATAGATACCATGAAACGAAGCATCCTTAAGCTGAAATCCTATTCCTGTTTCATTTCTGGCAATTCGTTTAAAAGCCTCCATAAAATCTTCATCTTTGCATATTCTTCCACCCGGCACAAACCAGAATCCTTTTGCCGGACTATTATTCCGCATGCCCAAAAGAATTTTACCTTCCGGATTTTCTATGATAAGATCAATGGAAATTAATGGCGTATTTCTTACAATTTGTTTAAATTCATGGAAAGGTAGAGAAAACATTTTTTAACTGTAAAAATAAAGAATACTTCATTTCTACTAGCTGGCATTGTTAATATTTAAGCATTTCCTCATACTGTAACCGATAATATAATTAGATATATTCGTTGCTATTGATTATCTGTAGTTAAGGAAATTATATATGTTTGTGAATATTAAACAATAATTTCAAAACCAATCTGCAAAAATTTAGTATAACGATTTTATAATCCAAATTAAAACTGTAGTATGAAAAAGATTTACGTAGCTTCTGCAATTATTTTAAGTTTTTTAGTTGTTTTTAAAACATCATGGGCAGTGCCGGCTTATCCAAAGCCCATTGTTTATACCCAGCCTGATAATACGACCCTGACTATTACCCTGCAGGGTGACGAAAAAGTACGATGGGCGTTATCCGAAGACGGATATACTTTGCTTATGAATAGTGAAGGTTTTTTTGAATATGCCAAATTAAACGACAAAGGTGATCTTATTGCCTCAGGTATACGGGCAAAAAGCCCCTCTCAACGGAGCACTGCAGAAAAATCGTTTTTGCAGTCAACAGGAAAAGGTTTGTATTACAGTGCTCAGCAAGTATCGATTTTAAAAAGTTTGTGGCAAATTGATAAATCGGAGAGAGAAAAAGCTTTCCCAACTACCGGAAGCCGTAAATTGATATGTATACTTATTGGGTATGCTGACCTGGCTTTTACTAAAACCCAGGCCGATTTTGATAATCTGTTTAACCAGGTGGGTTATTCAACTGATGGAGCTACCGGAAGTGTTAAGGATTATTATGACGAAGTGTCATACAACCAGTTCGATCTTACTGTTGATGTTGCCGGACCCTATACGGCAAGCCAGAATATGGTTTATTACGGGCAAAACG
>CAYMQP010000460.1:0-2419 GCA_964392505.1 uncultured Bacteroidales bacterium | reverse complement strand
ACTCCATACTGGCTACTAAAATCAGCTTTATGAACGATATTGCCAACCTTTGCGAAATAGTAGGTGCCGATATAAATATGGTACGCAAAGGTATTGGTAGCGATCCACGCATCGGCAACAAATTTATTTATGCAGGTGCAGGTTATGGTGGTTCATGCTTTCCCAAGGATGTGAAGGCTATGATCAAAACCGGTAAAGAAAAAAAATACCCTTTACGCATTCTACAGGCTGTTGAGGAAGTGAATGAAGATCAGAAGCAATTGTTGTTTAAAAAAATCGCCACACATTTTAAAGGCGATCTGAAAGGTAGAGTAGTAGGAATTTGGGGGCTCTCATTCAAACCCAATACCGACGATATGCGTGAAGCCCCCTCGCTGGTATTGATAAAACAGCTCATCAATAGTGGGGCAAAAGTCAAAGCATACGATCCGGTTGCCATGAATGAAGCCAATAAAATACTCGGCGACCAGATTGAGTATTGCCCAGAGATGTATGAGGTAGCCGTCGATAGTGATGCCCTGGTACTGGTTACCGAATGGTCGGAATTCAGAACACCTAACTATAAAGTACTGTCGAAACTACTAAAAAACAAGCTCATATTTGACGGTCGCAATATTTATGAAACAATGGAAATGAAAGAGAATGGATTTACGTATTATTGCATTGGACGAAAAACTGTTTAAATTTCAGGTTGCATGAAACGATTTAAGAAAAAAATCCTCGTTACCGGAGGAGCAGGTTTTATTGGCTCGCATCTTTGTGAGCGATTGCTTAACGATGGTAACGAAGTAATATGCCTCGATAATTACTTTACCGGATCGAAACGACATATTATACACCTGTTGAATAATCCATATTTTGAGCTAATACGGCACGATATAACGAGGCCCTTTTTTATTGAGGTCGATGAAATCTATAATCTTGCCTGCCCGGCTTCTCCTGTTCATTACCAATATAATCCGATTAAGACGGTGAAAACATCGGTGATAGGGGCTGTTAATATGCTGGGACTTGCTAAACGTATTAAAGCTAAAGTTCTGCAGGCATCAACCAGCGAGGTTTATGGCGACCCAAAGGTGCATCCTCAACCAGAATATTACTGGGGACATGTAAATCCTATTGGGCGGCGATCGTGTTACGATGAGGGTAAAAGATGTGCCGAAACGCTATTCATCGATTACTACTATCAGAATAAAGTAAAAATAAAAATCGCACGGATATTTAATACTTATGGTCCTAAAATGCATCCGAACGATGGCCGTGTAGTTTCGAATTTTATCATGCAAGCTTTACAAAACAAGGTTATCACCATTAATGGCGATGGCACCCAAACACGCAGTTTTCAGTATGTCGATGATTTAATAGAAGCACTGATAAGAATGATGGCTACAGATGATGAAGTTATCGGCCCTATTAATATTGGGAATCCGAATGAATTTACCATAATCGAACTGGCCCGGAAAATCATTGAACTGATCGGATCCAAATCCAAACTGGTCTATCAGCCACTCCCGGAGGACGATCCTGTTCAGCGACAACCCGATATTTCACTGGCAAAAAAAATACTTAAATGGAAGCCCGAAATAGATCTGGAGACTGGTTTGATTAAAACTATCGATTATTTCCGTCAGTTCCTGAACAATAAAAAAAGCTGATATGAAAGGTATTATTCTGGCAGGCGGCTCCGGTACACGATTATATCCCTTAACAGGTCATATATCGAAACAGATACTGCCTATTTATGACAAACCCATGATCTATTATCCTCTGTCGGTATTAATGCTTGCCGGAATTCGCGACATTCTGGTTATCAGTACACCTGACGACCTGCCTTTATTCCGGCGATTGCTTCATGATGGCCAACAGTTTGGAATAAAAATGTCGTATGCCGAACAACCTTCGCCCGACGGACTCGCACAGGCATTTATTATTGGCGAGAAATTTATTGAAGACCAGAAAGCCTGCCTGATACTGGGCGATAACATTTTTTATGGTCATGGCTTTGGAAAAGAGTTGCTCAAAGTATCTGAATTCGACGATGGTGCAATTGTTTTTGGTTATTATGTTAACGATCCCGAACGATACGGTGTTGTGGAATTCGACAGCCAACTAAATGCTATAAGTATTGAAGAGAAACCTGATAAGCCTAAATCGAATTATGCAGTTACAGGTTTGTACTTTTACAACAACGATGTGGTTGAAAAAGCGAAATCACTTAAACCTTCAAAGCGCGGAGAACTGGAAATTACAGATTTGAACAGGTTATATCTGAATGAAGGCAGGCTTAAAGTAAAGATTTTAGGACGAGGTATGGCATGGCTCGATACGGGAACTCATGAAAGTCTGGTACAGGCATCGAATTATATTTATAGTATAGAAAAACGGCAGGGACTGAAGATCAGTTGCCCGGAATAAATAG
>CAYMQP010000459.1:0-2420 GCA_964392505.1 uncultured Bacteroidales bacterium | reverse complement strand
CCCTGAATTCAATGAAAACGAGCTGGAAACCATATTATTTGTCGGACACGACATTACGGAAGCCAAACGTATCGAACAGGAAATACAGGATAAAAACAGGAAGATAGAAGACTCCATAAATTATGCTCAGCGTATTCAGACATCAATTTTACCTGACAACAGAATATTACGTGAAACATTTTCAAAATCCTTTATATTTTACTTGCCACGCGATGTGGTAAGCGGCGATTTTCCATGGTATTTTCGAAAGGGCGATGATATTTATATAGCTGCGGTCGATTGTACAGGTCATGGTGTACCTGGAGCATTGTTATCGTTTATTGGATACTTCCTATTAAATAATATTGTCGATCACGAAGGCGAGCATACTGCCGCAAGCATTATTGACAGCCTGCATTATGCAGTTCGTAAAACACTTAAGCAGGAACATAATGAAGCTGAAGCACGCGATGGTATGGATATAGCATTTTGTAAAATAAATTTTAAGAAAAACGAAATACAATATGCAGGCGCTCACAGGCCATTATATTTATTACGAAATGGCGAACTGGAAGAGTTCAAAGGCGATCGGAAAGCCATTGGCGGTATTCCACACAGAAAAAAACCCGAAAAAGATTTCACCAACTATGTAATTAATATACAAAAAGGTGATAAAATTTTCTTCTTTTCTGACGGACTTACTGACCAGCTGGGAGGTCCTGAAATTAAAAAATATTCACCTGCCCGAGTGCGTGAAATTATTATCGAAAATAAGGACTTGAAGATGGGTGAATTTAATAGTTACTTTGCTAAAGATTTTGAAGAATGGAGAGGAAAGGGTAAGCAAATTGATGACGTTTTACTTATTGGTATTGAATTTTAAATTTAAATAAACAGGTGTATTATGGACAATAAAAAAGATGTGAAAGGCTTTCTTGAATTTGTTTATGAATTTTACAAATCAATGAAAGCTCATGAAATTACCTTGGTGTATGAGGGAGAAATCACGCACCAGATAACTAAAGCTTTTACATCGCTTACTGAATCGAACATGGCCAAAGACGATGAACCAGGAAACGTCCAGCGAAGGGTTTTCCATGTCATGGTTGAATGTTTGCAGAACATAAGTAAGCATGCCGATGACTTTACATCAGATGATTTTCTGTTCTCAGGCAGAGGAATCTTTCTGGTTAGTAAAGGTGATAATGAATACAGTGTTACCACTGGGAATGCGGTCGATAACGACAGGATAGAAGAGCTCACAAATATGCTCGAAACCATAAATACTATGGACAAGGAAGAGTTGAAAGGCCTTTATAAAAGACAAATGAAAGAAGGACGTTTGTCAGATAAAGGAGGTGCCGGACTTGGTTTCATTGATATCAGGAGAAAAACAGGAAAAGAGCTTGAATATCACTTTCTTCCTATTTCGAATGATACATCATTCTTTTTATTAACTTCGACTATCTCAAGAGAAGACATTTAAATAAATTGTTTTGCTATGGAAACTATCAAAATTCAAGGTACTGAAGATACTCCAAAAATAATACTCGACAAGGAAAATGATTTATTGGAAATATCGGGTCGTTCATTGCCAGAAGACGTAACTGCCTTTTATGAACCAGTGCTTACTTGGCTTGATGAGTATGCACAGAACCCGAGTCCAAAAACAATTTTCAATTTTAAATTAATATACTTCAACACGGCTTCATCCAAACTTTTACTTGATATTCTAATGAAACTTGAAGAAATTCATGAGGCCGGAAATGATGTGCTGATCCGTTGGCATTTCCCAGAGGATGATGAAGATATGGAAGAGGCCGGCGAAGAGTATGCCGATATTGTTGATGTTCCATTCGAACAAGTAAGCTATTCGGGATAGTTTATTTATACATAACTATCCTAAATATTAAATTCTGATTAATGAGTGAGGAAATACTGAAGGCTTTGATGCAGTTATTTGCTATTGTGGCAAAACAAGATGAAGGCGTTGAACCTACCCAGGTTGAATATGTAAAGAATTTTTTGGAACAACAGATTACTGCTGAAAAAGTATCGGAATATTTTGCCCTTTTTGAACAACATGCTGGTTTACGCGATGATGAAGAACAAACTAAAAACCGGCTAACTTCGGTAAGGGATTCGGTTCGAATCTTGGGATTGTGCAAAAAAATCAATAAAACCCTCACTCAAAAACAAAAAGTAGTTGCACTTGCCCGATTATTCGAAATTATTAATGCCGACAGGAAGTTTACCGATCAACGTATGGCTATTCTTAATACTGTTGCTGAGGTTTTCAACATTTCCCAAGAAGAGTTTAAAAGTATTGAATCGTTTGTTGTTAGAAATGAAGTGTCGGAACTTGATAATATTAATATTCTGATAATAAACGATAAGCAAGAACGATTTAAAGATGCAAAGAAAATACAAACCAAACAGCT
>CAYMQP010000458.1:0-2431 GCA_964392505.1 uncultured Bacteroidales bacterium | reverse complement strand
GTATTCGCCAATTGCCTTACTATATAGAAACAAATTGAATTCCAGGATTTATGATTATATTTCAACAATAATAGCTCTTTCCACTCATTTTTAAATTGAGTATACAAAATGAAAGCAAATACGATTTATTATAAGAATTATCCCTGGCATATAATTTTTATATCCAATTTTGTAAGTATACTAATTTATATAGCAGGAGCACTTATCCTGGCAGGTTTGGGATTATTAGTCGTTTACTTGTATATCGCCTATATTGTAATCCTTGAAATAAGGTTACTTAAAGTAAGTTGTACCAAGTGCTGTTACTACAACCGGTTTTGTGCTTTCGGTAAAGGAAAATTAAGTGCACTGATATTCAAAAAGAAAGATCCTGCACTTTTTCAAGCAGGGAATTTTAACTGGTATTCTTTGCTTCCAGATATGCTAGTATTGTTTATTCCCCTTCTGGCCGGTATTTATCTGCTCATTTTCGATTTCAACTGGCTTATCCCGATACTTATGGTTCTATTAATTGGTCTGGGAACTTTTGGAAACGGGTATATAAGAGGATCGCTGGCATGTAATCATTGCAAGCAAAAAGAACTTGGCTGTCTGGCTGAACAGTTCTTCAATAAAGACAATAAATAAACTTACCTAATTCTGTTTAAATTAAAGAAAAAGCGGTTTAAGGTGTCGTTCTAATAGATTGTATCTTACTTGCTCAGCTATAATCTCCTGGTACTTATCGAGAGCTGATACAAAAGTGTCACCCATTTCAACAGCGATTTTATACCCCACATGAATCAGTTGCCTGAAATCGGCATTATACTCGCCGCAATTTTGATCATGTGTCAAAGCTTTTACGAATTGTTCGCTATTCCATGAATTTGCAACCTCTATATCAGGTAGATTTTTAAGATTTATACTAAGTACTGTAACATACGGTCCAGTCAACTCATCGTACCGTGCCATTGCCTTTGTATATATCTGTTTGGCAATTTCCAGACCCATATTACCAGCTCTGGCCAATCCTATAACTTCTTCGAGCCAGGTTGTACCTGCTGTTTTTACATGAATACCTGTATCAAATTTTTTTAGGGCAGATTTTATTACAGGATAGAGTGAGAATTTGTCACTCCCACTATGTACACTGAGTTTCAGGCTTTCAGGTAAACCTAAAGTACTTATAGCAAACAAAATAACTGCGACATCCTGTTCAAATTCTTTGGTAAACTGAGTAAGGTTGCCGATATAATCAATTCCTTTGGCAAATAATCCTGTGAATTTTGGAGCAATAGTTTGCACTTCGACTCCCATATGTTTTAGTTCTGCCAAAATAAAAAACAGATCGATTGGAGTTTGAGCGCTGTCAGTTTCATCCATTGAGACCTCAGCAATAAAATTATCTTTTCCTTTTTTCGAGACAATATGATTATAAATCTTGGTTACTTCCTGAATAGCAATCAAGTATTTATCAGCTATCCCGGCTAAAAATTCTTTTGAAATATTGAATTCTTCATCTATTTCAGGAATCGATAATTTACCAAGATATTTATTATTTCGTTCAACAAATTTTTTTCGCTCGGCTGTATCGGCTGGTTTACCTATAAAATGTGCCACATCGATAGTAAAAAAGTCACTGTAATCCATAAACTCATCAACGGTTTCCATGCCAATATGGTCAGCATCGACATAGTACCTATCTATCCAGTTTGCTTTCATCACAGCATTTTTTGCTTCCTGCATCACAGATTTCTGGGTAGTTTTTACTATTTTATGTTCACGGTACGATTTATTCCACACTGGAATTACTTTTACTCCCAGTTCATTTATTTCTCTGATGGCTCTTAATTGTGCATCGCCTTCCTTTGAGAATCTGTCGCCTGTTCCAAACGTAATTTTTTCAATTTTCATTTTCTATATTAATTTTTAAACTCGAATATTCCTATATCCTCATTAATAATCCAGTAAACGTATTTACCAGAATGTTGCCAGTGTATCGCTTGATTTAATATGAAGAGAAAGAAAAGTGACCTCTGCAAAACTTATCTACAACATAATTATTAGGTACGTTAACGATCGTACTTTCTAATAGGTTGAAAATATTACTAAACCTTTATAAGGACAAAATAAACCCCATTCTGCAAAGGTCACTATATTATATATAAGTTTACTTTTGACCGAAACTAAAATAATCTTTGGCATTGTAATAGCTGATGTTTTCTACCATTTTCCCCAGTAAATCTAAATCATTTGGAATTTCACCATTCTCAACATCATTGCCAAGCAAGTTACAAAGAATTCTTCTAAAATACTCATGTCGGGGGTAGGAAAGTAAGCTTCTCGAATCTGTTAGCATTCCAACAAACCGGCTTAGTAGACCCATAGTCGAAAGGGCGTTCATTTGGCGTTCCATTCCGTCCTTTTGGTCGAGAAACCACCAGCCAGAACC
>CAYMQP010000457.1:0-2432 GCA_964392505.1 uncultured Bacteroidales bacterium | reverse complement strand
GTTGTCGTGTGTACTGAATCCAATGAACTTCACTTTACCCTCCTTTTTCAATATCTGCATAGCATCTAAAATGCCCGGATTGTTCAGCCATTCAATATCTTTCACACTATGCGAGTAAAGAATATCCACATAATCGGTCTGTAAACGTTCTAAACTCTCTCCTGTTATTCTCAGATATTCTTCCTTTGCCTGGTCCGGGCTCATTGTCCTTTGCTGATGAGGAATGTAAACTTTCGTTCCTATAACAACCTGATTACGAATATTCATTTCTTTAATCACCTTTCCGACCATTTCCTCATTTTTGCCTTGCATATACCAGGCTGCCGTATCGAAATGACGCACCCCGATTTCATAGGATCTTCTGACTAAAGCCGGATCCAGCGTATTCATCACGCCCATATTAACAATGGGTAGTTTGATGCCTGTTTTACCAAGAGTCCGGTAAATAACCTTCTTTTCAGGATTTTGATCTGCTGTCTCATGATCATACCATGGTATGATTCGGTTTGAGATTCCCAAAATACCGATCGGGGCTATGCAGGAAATGGTTCCGGATAGAAATTCACGCCGGTTAATTTTTTTCTTTGTTTTCATGATTATGGATTTATTTAGAATCGGATATTAAAAGTAATATAAAGTCAGATGAATATATTTCTAGTAGATACATTTTTTAGGGTCATGTCAAAAAGAAAATGTCAGTTCCAGACAATAGGAAAAGAAATACACACTTTCTCCGATATTCCACCTGAGATACCAATCCCGACTCAACTTCAGGAGAGACATCGGAAGCGTGATCATCAATTGAAAACAATTACCAACCCATTAATATTGACAGGACACAGGGTATTTTTATGCATTTGGCCTGAAATCCCATGATGCACTAATGAATTGCCAGTGTTAAATAATGGTATGTCGACTGCCAATAACGGCGTACCAGGTGTCATTATCGCAATGTCACTTTTTAAAACCGGAGTGTTAATTCACGAAAACAGCATGTCAGTTACTGAAAACGGAATGTTAACTTACATGAATGAAGTATTAATGTTCGATAATGAAATATCAGTGTTAGAAAAGAAACATTCTAAGTATTGTTATCTTATAATATCGTAACTGTTGTATATGTGAGTTAGACATTCCTGCGAACCTTTAGCTCATGAGCGAAGCGAATAAAATAGGAATCCAAAAATTTCAAATAATTTCTCCCCTATCCTATAAGCCGTAGTTACTTTCGAAATACAAAGTCTATGATGCAGTAATTAAGCTTTCTTTTTACATACTCTTGCATACCTCCCGATAATTGAATAATTTGGTATAGGCAGTTTAATTCAATATAATCATGAAATCAATCGTAAGAGCAGTACTCATCTTTGCTATTTTCGGGTTATTTACAAACATCTGTTACCCGCAGGGAAAAACAGGTATTAACGATATCCGGAATGTATACGACGAAAAAGGCGATTATTATTTCGGCAAAAAGGAATATAAAAAAGCCATCGTCTATTACAATATGGCCTATAAAAAGGATGCGAATAATTATTACTCCGTGCTGAAAAAGGCCGAAGCGTATATCAAATTAAGCCTGTACGACCAGGCAGCGGAGTGTTACCGGATTATATTCAAAACCGATTTGTATATCCCTAACGAGTACCGTTTACAGTTTGCTTTACTATTAATGAAAAATAAGGATATCACCGGTTTTGAAAAATGGATGGGACGGTATAATGAGATTGTCCGCAGCGAGATTCACGATTACCTGAGCTCCACCGAAGTAAGAGCTAAAATGTATAAGGATACTTCCTTCGTACTCATCGAAAATGAGAATGTACTGAACACACCCGAATCGGAAATCGCTCCTGCCCTATTCCAGGATCGCCTCGTATTTGCTTCTACGCGTAAGAACCTGGTGGGCAGCAAAGCAAACAGACATTATAACCTGTATTCGGCCAGCTATCTCGATGATGGTCAGCTGGGCCGGTTAAACATATTCAATACTGACATAAACACTTTTCAGAACGAAAATGTTGTATCATATGCTCCCGGAACAAATAATATTTATATTACACGGGGCACGTCAGGTAATGCAAGACTGAAAACTTATACTTCCAATATTCCGGCCACTGTAAATGCTCGGGTGGATATCCGTGAATTTACTATCGAAGGTTTTGGCAATATAGGACAGGTTGCCTTTAACAGCAAAGGCACAACGTTGTATTTTGTGTCGGATGCACCCGGCGGCTCAGGTGGACTCGATATCTATTCGAGTAATTGGGTCGGAGGCCGGTGGAGCAAGCCTAAAAACCTGGGACCGGGAATTAATACAAGCCAGGATGAAATATATCCCTTTGTGCTGGGTGATTCCCTGTTGTATTTTGCCTCAGAAGGCCATAAGGGTATCGGTTCTCCTCGTGGAGAACATTGCCCATCGAATCCGT
>CAYMQP010000456.1:0-2445 GCA_964392505.1 uncultured Bacteroidales bacterium | reverse complement strand
GTTGAGAATTGAAATTCGGCTGGTGAGAGGTACCTGCCATATGCTATTTGAGCCACAATTTCATATCAGCATAATCAATCACAACCTTATGCGGTTCAAGCACGTCTGTACCGAGAACTCCTAAAAAAATGTCTGTTATTCCTAACTGTTTATATGCCGATGTAACATGCTCAAGATTCATTACCGATAATGTAAGATCCTCAATTACTATACTATTTATTGTTAACATGTTTCCTTTGGCCGGGGATGAGTTCATGGGTTTTAGTGAATACTTATCGCCGAGTTTGAGACTTTCTGTCTTTGTTAGTTTAAAACTAACCTTTAAGCACGACTTAGTCGGGAGCCTATACCGAGCATGGGGGTGATTGGTAATCGGTGTTCGGTGTTCGGTGTTCAATACCTGTCTGTCGAAGGTAAGTTGATTGATTGAGTGGCTGTTTTGGTTACAGTGTAAAATTTTTATCATTAACCACAAAATATCCTGTTTTTTATTGTTATCAATTGGTTCATCTTAATATTTGTCTATTTCGGGAAGTAAGGTCTCTGGTCATTTGGGTTCTTAATGCGCTGAATAAACTTCGTATATCTTCATATTCCTTATCAGTAATTTTATCATTCGTTTTTTTATTTGCTAATACGGATAATGCTGTTTGAAGATCTTGATACTTATTCCTGCTGTTTTTAGACAAAAGCATTCCTCCGGCATCAAAATACCAGTCTTTCAGGTTGACACAACATGCATATAATTTCATATAGGTAACTGAATCATCTTTTGGCCATTTTGGGAGAACAGATGAAATTTTCCAAAGCTTTTTGTATTCTTCGAATCTTCTATCCCATATTGATTTAACGACATCTCTTCGAAAATCATAATATTTCTTAATTAAACCACCAAGTATACCTCCTATAAAAAGAGCAATTAATGCTTTAATTAATTCGTTCATAGTATTAATTTTTTAATTTCTACGATATACTTATTAAAGATGCAAGCCTAAATAAAAAACAACAAATATTTCCCATTAACACCTCTTTCCTTTATCGCCATATCAAATATACGAAATTTAAAGTAGGGAAGTTAAGATTGCTTAATAAGTGCCGGACGCTTCATATTCAAACGTGTAGTGCCGAAACCTGCCAAAGGTAAATCCCCATAATATTTCAACGGGCAGGCTGGATGTGAAAAATCTCAAATCACAAAATACAAATAACAAGTAATATCTAAATTTCAAGAACCAATTCAATAAAATAAGGATATTACCAATTTTCCTTTACTATTGAACATCTTGTACTGCAAACGTGATTTTTTTTGATTACCCCGATAATGTGCCTATATTTATTTTTTATATTGCTACTGGCAGTAAAATATATGTTCGACACATAATAATACTATGGAAAGGAACAATCTATGAAGCTTGAACATTTCGCACTTAATGTTAGTGATCCTGTGGCTATGGCGATGTGGTATATTGAACACCTTGGATTGACGATCGTGCGGCAATTGAAAAATGCTCCTTACACCCATTTTCTTGCGGATAGCACCGGGACCATTTTGTTGGAAATCTACAACAATCCACCGGATCAGGTTCCGCTATATGCAGAAATGGATCCCCTGCTGCTTCATGTTGCCTTTGTTTCTGAAGATACGGAATCCGATAAAGTTGCTCTCCTTTCTGCTGGTGCAACTTTTGTTGAGGAATTACGCTTTGAAGATGGTTCTCACTTGGTAATGCTTCGTGATCCTTGGGGGTTGGCTATCCAGCTATGCAAACGCGCCGTGCCTATGTTGGTAGACTAACGGAAAAATGAGAAAGTGTCGATCAAATCACTTAAGCGGACAAAAAGGGTGGGGTATAGTGCATTATTCAATATCAGTGTCTGAAAGCCATTTATTAAAAGTATGGTAGTACTTTTTGCCGCTTAGTTCCACCGTTATACCTATAAAAAATTTTCTACCTCGATTTATCACAGATGATAATAAGTGAACAAAGAGATCTGTTTTTACCTTTGGAAATGCAGGATTTGATATGAGAACTACTAAAAATCGTATGATTTGAAAAAAATTTAAATAAAAATATTTATGTGTACATGTTGACATTATAAATTCAGGGGAAAAATGATAAGAACATTAAAAAGTAATTACATAACGATCGTTTCGATAATTTTAGTTTTACTTGTTTTATCGTGTGAAAGTCTGATTTTAGGACCTGAAGAAATAGCGCCGGGCCCGGTTGTGCATGAATCGAAATTCGCTACCTTGCTTGATTCAATACGATATGCACTTGATCTTCCCGCACTTGCAGCTGCCATTGTAACAGACACGAGTATAATAGAAGCCGAAGCAGTAGGCTGCCGCCGTTACGGTGGGCCGGTTAATGTTACAAACACCGACTGCTTTCATCTCGGCTCGTGCACCAAATCATTCACATCCGTTCTCATAGGCACACT
>CAYMQP010000455.1:0-2468 GCA_964392505.1 uncultured Bacteroidales bacterium | reverse complement strand
CGGTAATGTTGAAAAAAGCGGGTAAGGCATTTCGGATAGAAAAACATGTGCATAATTATCCACATTGCTGGCGTACCGATAAACCTGTGTTATATTATCCGATGGATTCATGGTTTATCAAAACAACCGCGCTGAAGGACAGGCTTATAGAACTTAACAATACTATTAACTGGAAGCCTGAGTCGACTGGTACTGGCAGGTTTGGAAAATGGCTTGAAAATCTGGTCGATTGGAACTTGTCGCGTGCGCGTTTCTGGGGAACGCCTTTGCCTATATGGGTATCGGAAGATAAATCCGAGCAGAAATGTATAGGCTCGGTATCGGAGTTAAAGAAGGAAATCGAAAAAGCAGTAAATGCCGGTTTTATGAAAGCTAATCCCCTGAGCTCTTTTCAGGAAAACGATTTCACCAATGAAAATTACAACCGGTTCGATTTACATCGTCCCTTTGTTGATGAAGTGATTCTGGTGTCCAACTCAGGTCAGAAAATGTTTCGCGAACCCGATTTAATCGATGTTTGGTTCGATTCAGGAGCTATGCCTTATGCCCAGGTACATTATCCTTTTGGGATCAACCCCGATAAGTTTAAATCGGTATATCCTGCCGATTTTATTGCCGAGGGAGTAGATCAAACCCGGGGCTGGTTTTTCACGCTGCACGCTATTGCCGGTATGATTTTCGATTCCGTTGCTTTCAGGAATATAATCAGTAACGGATTGGTTCTCGATAAAAACGGTAATAAGATGTCGAAACGGCTGGGTAATGCTATAGATCCGTTCGATACCATTGATAAATTTGGATCCGATCCGCTTCGTTGGTATATGATCACAAACGCGCAACCCTGGGATAATTTGAAATTCGATATCGATGGTGTCGAGGAAGTACGACGCAAATTTTTTGGTACGTTGTATAATACTTATTCGTTTTTTGCTCTGTATGCCAACGTCGATAATTACGATCATTCACAAACGGAAATTCCCATTGAAGAACGGCCCGAAATCGATCGCTGGATTATTTCACTTCTGAATTCGCTGATAAAAGATGTTGGCGAACATTACGAAAATTATGAGCCTACTAAAGCTGGACGGGCTATTCAGGATTTTGTGATCGATAATCTGAGTAACTGGTATGTACGTCTTAACCGGAAACGATTCTGGGGTGGTGATTTCGATAAGGATAAATTGGCTGCTTATCAGACATTGTATGCATGTTTGGAAACCATTGCCATATTGGCATCGCCCCTAGCTCCTTTTTATCCCGATAAGATTTTTTGCGATTTAAATAGCCGTAGCAATAAGTATAAAGTCGATTCTGTTCATCTTGTTGATTTTCCGGAATATCATGAAGCTTATATTAATAAGGATCTGGAACAACGTATGCAGCTGGCTCAGAATATTTCTTCCATGATACTCGGTTTGCGCCGAAAAATAAATATCAAAGTACGTCAACCTTTGAGTAAAGTTATGGTTCCTGTTATAAATAAGAAATTTACGGAGCAACTGCAGGCGGTATCAGCATTGATCCTTTCTGAGGTCAATGTTAAGGAGATAGAGTTACTAACCGACACTTCTGATATACTTGTCAAGAAAATCAAGCCCAACTTTAAAACACTAGGTCCCAGGTATGGAAAGCTGATGAAGCAAATATCAGCAACAATTGCCAAATTAACACAGGAAGAAATAACAAAATTTGAAACGGAAGGGAGTTACTCACTTGTTATCGATGGACAGGATTTGGTGCTGACACTCGACGATGTGGAAGTAATTTCAGAGGATATACCGGGATGGCTGGTAGCAAATGAAGGGCAACTCACCGTAGCTCTCGATGTAACACTTACCGATGAATTACGTCAGGAAGGTATTGCCCGCGAATTCGTAAATCGGATACAAAATCTGAGAAAAGAAGTAGGGCTCGAAGTTACCGATAAAATACAAGTGCGAATTGTTAAACATCCCGATATTTTATCTGCTGTTAAGAATTTTGGCAGCTATATTGGTAGCCAGACTCTCGCAAATTCCTTAGAACTTGTCGATGATTTACCCAGCGATAAAGCCGTTGAAGTGGTTCTTGATGATACCATCAGAACATATATACTGGTTGAGAAGAATTAATTAATGGATATACAATTTTTTTTATATTTTTAATAGACTAAATCTTTGAATTATGGCTGAGAAGACACGATATACAGATGAAGAGCTCAATGAGTTTAAACAAATTATTCTCGAAAAGCTCGATAAAGCCAAAAAGGATTACGAACTCCTGAAAAGTGCAATCACTCAAAGCGAAAGTAACGATACACAGGACACTTCACCTACCTTTAAAGTGCTTGAAGAAGGAGCTGCTACACTTTCAAAAGAAGAATCGGGTAAACTAGCACAGCGCCAGTTAAAGTTTATTCAGCATTTACAGGCTGCACTCGTTCGAATTGAAAATAAAACATATGGTATTTGCCGTGAAACGGGTAAATT
>CAYMQP010000454.1:0-2494 GCA_964392505.1 uncultured Bacteroidales bacterium | reverse complement strand
ATAAATTATGTGGTTCGAGTCAAATAACTCGTCGGCGACAACATGTACATTTCCCGCTATGGGTACGGATTTGATAACCTTAAATGATGGTGCTGGCTGCGAAAAATCAGCATAGGAAACTTCACCTTGAACCGCGTCTCCAACGAAAACCCACTTATCCGATGGATTCGTCATTGGTGTGTATATGGTATGCCCTGTATTGAGCTTTGTTTGAATTGTGATTGATGGCCAGGTCAGTCCTGTGCCGCTTAAGGTGTCTTTAAATACGCGATTATTACCCAGAATATAGATTACTTCATCACTTGAAAGAGTCAAATCCGTTATATTGACGGTTAGGGTCCTTTGATTCCATGTTTGTCCTTCGTCTATCGAATAACGAAAATTACTGGTAAATAAATCGCCCAGCGTGATAACGTTACTTCTAACGCCGATCGTGCTATCCTCATCTGGGGTTCTTGGATTAAGCCTGACAATTGTCCCGTTATCGCTTGTGGCTGTGCATAATATACGCTCCCATCGTTCACCTAAAGGATCAGATGTACTTCTCCAGGTACTGTCGAAGTTGGTAACAACAGCGCCGTTGGTATTTTGGGAAGCAATGTAAAGGACATTATAGTACTGTGAGTCTTCGGGGACTTCTATGACTCCCGTATCGGAAAAGAATGTAATTTCGGTATCGATTAAACTAAGCTGATTCCAGATGTCTCCTATATCGCCGCTGGTAGATTTTCCGGTGATATTTAGAAGGTATTCGTAATCTTTGCTGTAGGGGCTAGTCGAGAATGCCGATTCATCTAGTGCGCTGCCTATTGTCCATGCTCCGGGCCATTGATTTACAGCCATTGATGTACCGCCTGACCATGGGTTTGCTGAACTGGTACCGCAGTAAGCTCTTGCAACATTTTCGTCCTCGCCTTCCGTAGAAATCAGGAGTACCTGCGCGTTCGCGTAGCGTGTATTACCTCCGCCGGTTGGTGATTTGATATTATCAGACTTCAACCATGTTGGTGGTAGCGAAGTTGGATTCGAAGTTCTCCATATTTCTACCGTACATGAACCCAGGTCAGTATTAACCTCTCCTGCCAGGAGTGTTCCCTCGCCATAAATGCCGAGATAGGCAATGCTGGATATACGCTCATCCCCGGTAGTAAATTTGTTTGAAGTGTCTTTTATCTGGTACATGGTAGTGTCATCAAGACGATAAATGCCAGTCTCGGGACTAGCGGCATCATCGGCATCGGTACTTATATACATACGCCGCAGATTACTAGTCTGGGCCTCGAAGTCGGAAGGAAGTTCTAAATCGGCAGTTACCATTTCACCGGTACTTGGGGAGATGCCAGCGGCACTGTTTGTATCCTTGACCTCTACCGGGAATCCGGGAATAAGATTCCAGTTAGTATTCGGATGTGTGTGGATGCCTATATATACTGAGGTGCTGTCATTGGCGACGGCAATGGTATTTGAGGCTATTGCAACTATACCCGAGTCAGAAACATAGTTTGGGGAAAACTTCGCTGTGTACACGTCTCTATTTAATGTTTTCGGATTCCAACCGGCAAGGGAAGGTGCCTGCAAAGTATAAACGCCTCCACCTCCGGCTCCATCTCTGGTCCCGGCCAGTATATCGCGGTTACTGCCGTATAATAGGGAAATATCGATGCAACTTATAAATTCACCTGCTCCGATTGCGGGAAAGGCAGTATTTTGCCAGGTATTGCCACTGTTTTGGGAAATGAATACTGTCTTTGGACCGCCAGGAACACCTGTTCCGTCGCATACTGCTATAAGGAGTTCTTCATCGTCCGGTGCTGTAACTATATTCCAAATGGGGAGCAGAGCTCCGGCATTTACCAAATTAACGGTTATATTATCCCAGCTAGCACCCCCATCAATGGATTTATATAAAATGTTATTGGGAATATCAACCGCATAACAGGTATTTTTATCGGAACTGAATGAAATATGATTTATTTCTGAAGGGCTTATTATTATATTATCGACTGCACTTGGGGTATCGACGATAGACCATATTAAATAATTGGCATATGCATTGACAGTATCTTCCATAGGGATCAGGCCGATAAATATAAATGAAGTAAGGAGCGCGGCAATAGAAATGAATCGAATTATATTATTCATGAATAATTTGGATAGCATTTGCTATAAGTAATCGGGTAGAAGCTTTCAATTTTCACCCTGTATAATAGTTTGAAAGTGGTTTTTATCAGTATATTATATAAATATAATGTATTTTATCATGTTTTTAACCATATAATTAATTTTATTTGTTTTAGGAGAATAACTTATTAATAAAAAGATTATTCATTTAATATGACCAAAGTACTGGTTAAAAAGGTACTAAAGCCGTAGTCCTTTTCCTTGTAACTTATTTACATAAAGTATATCCTGTAGTTAATACCTGTAGTTAATATAAATGGATATCACATAAAATACGTTTCCTGTTATAATCAGGTTAAGATAAATACTATGG
>CAYMQP010000453.1:0-2514 GCA_964392505.1 uncultured Bacteroidales bacterium | reverse complement strand
TGTCCCCATTGTGAATCCCAGGATATAAAGTCCGTACCGTAAACAATGCGCCGGTTACCAAGACGATCCAGCGTTTCACGCCAATCTTTAGTATACATAAAGCTTCCGCACCATTCGAGGTAGACATTTGGATTATCAAGCGCCAGTTGTTCTGCATCGGGTCGGTCCATATTGGAGGAATGAGCCAGAATAAAGATGGCATTTGGGTAACGGGGTACGATATCAGTCAGCATTTTAGGTGCATCGAATTTGTCATTCCAGGTATGCAACAGTATTGGAAGCCTGTGTGCATCCGCGTATTCCCATATGGTGACAAAGGATGGATCGGTGACAGGGATTTCCCAGTAGCTATTTAACATTTTAAATCCTACATAAAAAGACCGTGAAAACAGATCATCCAGACGGGGGACTAGCTTATCCGGTTCCATCGACTTTACAATAAAACCACAGAAATAACTATGGAATCGGTCACCATATGGTTCCAGGCATTTTTCCAGATAAGTTTTACCAATAGTTAAATCTGGATCATAAATCGAAATTTCGGCGATGATCATCGTTCGAATGCCCATGGAATCCATACTACGGATGGCTCGTTTTGCATGAGAATCAATATCCTCAGGATTGTGATCCGTCCATTCTGTAGTCCTCCTGGAAAAGTGTGTATGCGCATCGATGATATCAACACCCAGGGGTTCTTTACGTAACAGCCGGTGCCAGAGCCGGTCGCCGACTATAGGTTTGCTACCGCTGAGCGGGGGATCGATCCCCATTAACTTTTCAAGATTACCGTGTGCTATGGAAATTATATGAGCCGGACTGATATCCGAATGTATCAGGGATGCGATGGAAGCTCCGTTGTTCGATTTGTAACCGGTACCAAAAATGAGCCGTTCCGGGCCGAATTGTTTTGTGATGTATTCTATGCATCGATACATGTGCATGAAGGAGGTGTCAATAAAAATGTTGGGCCGGGCCTCCATCAACTTGTATAGTATCTCATTGTGAGACCACATAGCGTTTGTAAATACGAAGGATATCTGAGGGAACTCCCCGGATATATTCATGATTTCATCCGTATTACGAAGGGTTTCGAAGGAATCGAGGAAAAGCACCGGGTTAAAGGGGAGGATCGTCCTCAGAACAGGAACAATATCCCTTAACGACCAACCATGTTCTTTCAGGAAGAAGTGAAATGCACGTATGTGTTGTTTCTTCACTACTTCAAGAAAACGGTCCATATCAGCCGGATCGTTAATCATGGTTGGTGCTATGATAAATGATGGTATGATCCTGTGACGAGCGCATAATGAATCGATTTCCTGTATCAGCCTGATATTCCCTTTCATGGGGGACGGATTGCGGGCAGCCGTATGCCAGGCCACTGCACGGTCAATGTCCAGTCGGTCTAAATGGGCCAGTAAGTCTGCAATCCCGGGAAAATCGGGACGATCGGAATTATCCGTTCCAACATACTTGTTGCAGTCAAAGAATTTCGGTAGAGAATTCGAATCCTGTCCGGTCCATTCATCAAATGCCGGTTCGCCTTGTGGCATTTCCTGTTTACATGACCATGCATGAGCTATCGTGACCGATAATGCCCCTGTAGTAATCCTTTTAAGGAATTTACGCCTTGAAAAACCTGGTTTGTTCATGTGTCTAGTTTAAATTCAAAAAATGTATTCCAGTAAGTATCTTTATGATATATTCAATGAACCATATGATTTAATCCTCCTTCGCATCCTGCTTCGGAGGACGCGAAGGAAGTGGTTAAACCTGCTTGCGGTAAAGGCAGGTTCCTTAATGCTCTGCATCGGAAATAAGAGTCCACGGTTCTACCCTGGGATTTAATACTATTTATTAGAATTACATATTTCATTGATACTGATTTCCAAGCACATATGATTTGAAAACCTTATTTGCTACTACTAAAAATCTTTGCCAATTACAACATGAAGATGACCAATTGCCTTAACACCTGATTCGTCCGAACGTTCAACCCGTACAATATAATTACCCGGTTCTGAATAGGAGTGTATTGTTTCAGCGAATTTGCCCTGCTGGAAATTATTCGGATCAACCGTCTCTGACTTTACACTGACCGTAGGAGACCCGTCTCCGAAATCCCATACTTCGTTGCTTACGGCTGTGTTGAATGTTCGGACAAGAAAAGTTATTGGGTCTCCAGGCTTAAGGTTAAGCGATGGATGATACGCCGGTTGTAAAACGGGTATAGTTTCTTCCGGATTATCCTTTGTATAAACCTGTACTATTGTAAAATCATAATCGACATTCCCTTCAGAATCAGTAACTTTCAATATCTCACTATATTCGCCAGGCTTGTCGTAGGATTTTGTTTGAAGGGGCCCTTTTGCGGTCGTTCCATCACAGAATGTCCATTCGTAAGAAATAATTTCCCCGGCGAAACTTTTTGATTTACTGCCGTCAAGGGTTGTCTCCTGTCCTGTCCATAGTAAGTGATGTGGACGGGCAACAGCTATTATGGCCGGTTTGTAT
>CAYMQP010000452.1:0-2515 GCA_964392505.1 uncultured Bacteroidales bacterium | reverse complement strand
GCACTGAACGTTGATAGTATCTATCTTTTCAGGGTTCTCAACCTGAATAAAGATCTGACCGACAGGATGGTAACAGTAGCCGAGGGAGTGGCCGATAATTATGAAACCTTACTCGATTCGCAAAAACTTCAGGTTGAACATCAGATTGCTGTTTTTAAAACATCCCTGGAGGAAAAAAAAGATTCTTTACTGAACCCAATTTTCACAGGAAGTTTGGACACAGTGCAATTGAATTTATATTATCAAAAACTTGATACTATAGTAGCCGATCTGGACTCTATTCATCAGCAATATTACGAAAGCACAAAGCAAGTAATCAGTTTGGTCGATGAACTGGGAATTCCTGTTGGCTGGAGCCATAGCAGCGCACCTGTAAGCTGGATTGTTAAAGATACAACCGAACAAAAAAACCTGACATACCTTAAGACAGCGAATCACGGATTGTATGAATATCTTGAAAGACGGGATTTTGATCCCCGATTCTGGGATTATATTTTGTATGTTTTAGGATTGATAATTACAGCAGTTTCATTAAGCTTTGGAGCTCCATTCTGGTTCGATGCACTAATGAAAGTTGTTAATATCCGCAGAGCAGGTACTAAACCAGCGGTTTCATCATCAACTAAATAATTCAAAAATGGCAACACATTTAACCAATATACATATACATGTTTTTAATTCGGAATGTGCACCGGAAAATTTCCTGCGCATTATGTCGATTAAGTTTGTACGGAAACATCCTAAAACAGTAAAAACTATTTTGGAGCAGAAAAACATACGAAAGTTAATTTGGAAGCTCAATACATTATTGAAACGAAAAAAAAGTAAACGCCGAAGTAGTTTTGCTAAGTACATTGCTTTTCTGAATGTGGGTACGCAACGATCCCAATCCGATGTGTATAATCTTGCCTTCAATGTTGCTAAAACTTACGATCCATCGGCGCGAATTGTGGGCTTGACCCTTGATATGGATCATATGGATAATCAGGGCAAAATACCTGAAAAACCATTAATAACTCAACTTGAAGAAGTTAAACAGCTTAAACGATATAATCCCGATAATTTTTTCCCTTTCCTTGGTGTCGATCCGCGAGCGCGTTCAGGTTCCGATCTGGTAACATGGGCCAGTAAATTTTTTAGTACAGGAATTAAAAGCCAAAGATCAGGTAAGGTCTATCCCTATTTTTCGGGTATTAAAATTTATCCTGCGCTTGGATATTTCCCTTTCGATCCGCGGTTGGACGAATTATATGCTTATGCTCAGAAAGAGGGTATTCCGATTATGACCCACTGTACACGGGGAGGATCGCAATATGTCGGTACTCAGATTGAAAGTCTGATACCGTTAAAACCCAGTATGATTATGCCCAATAAAAATGACCAGCGAGCTATTAAGGCACAGAAAGAAATTTTTAAACGAATTAAAAAATACTATGATAAAGGCTGGATTAAAAATAGTAATATTGGTAATAACGATAAGGCTTGCGATTTATTCAGCCACCCACAAAATTATGTGCCCGTAATGGTTAAATATCCCAATCTGAGAATATGCTTGGCGCATATGGGAGGCACTGATGAAGTAATAAACGAAGGCGATAAAACTCAGAAGGAAATCCATGAAATGGATCATTATAACTTTGCCGATCTCATATTTAAATTGATGAAAGAGCACCCGAATATGTTCACCGATATGTCTTATACACTATCGGGCCTTGAAGATAAAAGGGTAAGAATCAGGTTATCGCATTGGTTGAGTTTAACCGATAAGAATGGCAAAGGTCTGGAAGATCGCGTACTGTTCGGAACCGATTTTTTTATGACCGAACAGGAAGCCCGGGAATATGAATTGTATGAACTGGCGCGGAGTTATCTGGGCAATAAATTCGATAAATTAGCCCGAGAAAATGCTGTGCGATACCTGGGATTTTAAATTCAAGCTTCCTTAAATCCGGGACGGATAAATTTATAGGCATCGGATTCTGTAATTTTTTAATTTTATTTTTAAGTTCTTCCGGATTCAATTTTTATAGTTGTATGTATTAAATGCTATTGCCATACAAAACTCATCATTTATTATGCTGGGAAATTTGCATTCAACAGGAAATTGAATTAATTTAATTATGCATTTCCTATAATATCATCGTCCTAACGTATTTAAAACTACAAGTTATGAAAAAGCCTTATACCCTCCTGATATATTTACTTGCCATACTGTTAGCAGCCTGTTCGCAACATTGTGAAATCGTTGAAACATTTGACGACTCACGGGTAATGCTACAGGGATTTTATTGGGAATCGTACCGTTTAGGGCACTTGGCAGAATTTGCTGAAATATATCCCGGAAATCCTAATATCGATAAGTTCTGGTATGAAATAGTAACAGAAAAAGCCCCTGAAATCAAGGAAGGTCGTTTTGATTTGATCTGGCTGCCACCTCCTAGTAAAGCGGGAGGAACAGGCTATAGTCCCACTGAACTGTTTAATCCGAATAACATGTATGGCGATTCGGTTATAC
>CAYMQP010000451.1:0-2518 GCA_964392505.1 uncultured Bacteroidales bacterium | reverse complement strand
AAGGTTACAATAATTAAATCCTAATAGGAATAACCATTTGAGAAGTATTTTCATAATTTTTATGAGTTTATTTACTCTTTTTAGCTTAAATCACTAATGCGCTGTAAATATTTGTTATTGCTCTTTTGGCTCAACCCGTACTCTCCTCCTCTTGTAATTCACTTCTAACTCCAATCGAAATTATAGTCCGTACTTTTAGCCTCATATCTCTATTCTAACGGCTGCTCAATTCCAAATACAAGTAACGGAATATTTTAATTATTGCAAAATAATAAGTCTTAGATTTAAGGTTACTTTTATATAATATATCTCACGAGCTAACCTGATCTGCATTGCTCGGCAGACTATCTTACCAGCCTTTATAAAGCAACCGTGCTGTAACTACCGGTTTCCCCAATAAAACACCAACATATATTGACTTACCCAGCTGAAAATTGTAATTTGCATGGGAATATAGCGAAACGAACTTTTACCTGACTCACTATTGTATGTAATAAACAGATATTTATTTTGCCAATAAATAAGTTGTAGCATATATAAAAAAATAATACTGCGATATTAGCAAACCGACTTTATAAACTGAGCATAAGAAAATGTTTCAGGAAATAGTAATTAACTAATAATAATACAAACCTAAATTAAACAACCATGCGAGATATTTGTGAAAAAATTATCAAAGACCCAAAAGCAGTTACCCGTGATGAAATAGATAACCTTATTTGGGGGCCTGAAGAACTGTTAATTAGTAATAAGGAATTATTAGAAATGTTCCTTCGTACGTACGATTTGAATGAAGCCTCAGAATTGGGTGAGGCGGAAAAAGGCGGTATGGGTTTTTTTAACCGTAGAAGTAATAAAAAAAGAAATAAAAGATATTACAAACGGCTAAAAAAGGATATAGCCCGGACTAAAATATATGTAGAAGGGGATTCCTGGTTCCAACACCCTTTTATCCAGGAGATATTTCAGAAATTGGATCGTGTATTAAAGAGAAAATATGCTCTGTATAGCTCAGCTATGGGAGGAGAATGGTGGTCGAATATACTGACTGAGGGAGATTATCAGCCGGAAATTTCGACTATACATCCTGATGTGATCATGTTAAGTGGTGGGGGAAACGATTTAGTAGGAGGCCGTAAAATAAGTAACTTAATAAACAAGAACAAAGGATATCTCTATGATTTTGCCAGCGGACTTAACTTAGAGAACCTGGTTGAGGAAATTAACAAGCACCCATACCTGGGAAAGGTAATGAAGATAGATGAAAATACCTTTACCAATAAGCAAAAGGAATATTTCATATTTGGATTAAAGGTACTCTCAAAAGAGTTTTATGCATTAATGTGGATTTTTGAGTTGATGTATAAGTATGCCATAAATAATATCCGGAAGAAAAATGAAGAGGTTAAGATAATTACGCAGGGTTATGATTACCCCATTCCTTCCTACAGAAAAAGTTTCAGGCCAGCCAGGATACTTTGTGCAATTGGAGGATTAAAAAATGGTCATTGGTTAGCCGATGCTCTTAATACTGCAGGTATTGATAAGTCAGACCACCGGAAAGTTATGTTTACTTTGATTTTTATTTTTAATGAATTTTTAATTTCATTAACGGAAGAACCCAGGCTTGGAGGGAATGTATTTCACATCGATGCAAGAGGCATAACAGAAGAAAAGATATGTAAGTGGTTTGATGAGATGCACGTTAAACCAAGGATTTATAAAAAGATTGCTAAGACATACAAGGAATGTATCGAGCAGGTTGCTGCCACAAAAAAGGTCTTTCCCGTAAAATAGACTTTTTACCCAAGCCGATTTCGTATTTCGTATAATAGTTCGTATTATTAAGCCCATAAAATCGGATTAACTATTGATTTAATTTCAAAACAATGAAGAAAAGGTTCAGTAAAGATGGTCG
Organism: uncultured Bacteroidales bacterium; assembly: GCA_964392505.1. Lineage (GTDB taxonomy): Bacteria > Bacteroidota > Bacteroidia > Bacteroidales > UBA10428 > UBA10428. Next base: position 600 of record CAYMQP010000451.1, on the reverse strand, counting down.
CATGATTATTCCTATTGCCGAACGGAAAAAAAATATTACCAAAAAAAGCGAAGATAAGGTAAGGTATGAAATTGATAGTGCCTATTGTCCGAAGGGCTGCAATATTATCGATCCGGAATATAAAATAAATGGTTTCCCCGGGTTGCGCATCAAATTCAAACGACCCGAATCGGAAGGGGAATTTGTTATATCGGCCATTGAAGGCGATTTTGATAAAATAATCCTCTCGGGCGAACTTAAAGAGGGTGTAAAAGACGAACTTTTTTGCCCGCATTGCAACACCCAGTTCGAAAAGCTTGTCAACTGCAATTGCAGCCCCGATGCCGATATGGTTGTTATAGGCCTCACTCCCGAGCTGGATCATAACGATGCCATAACCTTTTGCAATGTAACGGGTTGCTCCAATGGCGCTTTCATAAAATCAGGCGATGTTATCCGGCATGTAAGGTTACAGGGGAAATTTTAATATCGAAAATCTTTAGTGGGTCATACATTCTACTTCTGAATGCCGGAATATTGCGTTCCATGTTACCTTGTGCCTTGAATAATGAAAACAGTTGGAACGCTGTTTTTCTCTTTGTTAACCCCGGGTTGCGCAAC
>CAYMQP010000450.1:0-2526 GCA_964392505.1 uncultured Bacteroidales bacterium | reverse complement strand
CACAATTACTCCGGCCCTGTCAAGATCAATTTGCTCAATATCCAAACCAGAATCTTTGAGTGCTTCATCAGTAGCTACCAGAGCAAACTGTGTAAAAAGATCCAACTTTTTTAATTCTTTTCGATCGAAGTGATCTTCAGGATTATAACCCTTTACCTCACATGCAAATTTTGTTTTGAAATTAGAAGCATCGAAACGGGTTATCCAATCAATACCGCTGGTACCTTTGATCAGGTTTTGCCAATAGTCCTTAACATTATTTCCTAATGGCGTAATAGCTCCTAAACCAGTAATAGCTACTCGTTTCAATTCCATAATGCGAGGGGATTAGTTTTTCGGTAAGTAAGTAATATTACTTTGCGTTATCCTCGATATACTTGATAGCCTCACCTACATTACTGATTTTTTCAGCTTGGTCATCGGGAATACCAATGTTGAATTCTTTTTCAAATTCCATAATTAACTCAACTGTATCCAGTGAGTCTGCACCTAAATCGTTAGTAAAACTTGCTTCGGGTGTTACTTCACTTTCATCAACACCAAGTTTATCAACGATAATAGCTTTTACTCTAGATGCAATGTCTGACATAGTTCAAATTTTAAAATTATACTTAGGTTCAGAATTTATCGCTGCAAAGAAATGCAATAATTAAAAAAAAACAAATAAAATTATTGAAATATTGAGTTAAAAATAGCTTTTTTTACCATGTTATTCTAACTAAATCAATTATTTATTTTGCCTTATTTTATTGAATATGAAAAAGGTAGCTGTTTTTGCATCAGGATCAGGATCAAATGCTCAGAATATAGCTGAATACTTGAGAGAAAGTAAAGCCGGTAAAGTAAAAATTATTCTCTGTAATAATCCCAAAGCCTTTGTACTTGAAAGAGCTACAAAACTAAATATACCTGCCATAACATTTACCAGGAATACCTTTTATGGCTCGACAGATATCTTAAAGGTACTAAAGGATCATCAGATTGATTTTATAGTACTTGCAGGATTTCTATGGCTGGTTCCCGAATACCTTATTCATGCTTATCCGAACCGGATTATTAATATACATCCTGCACTATTGCCAAAATATGGAGGAAAAGGTATGTATGGTATCAGAGTCCACAAAACTGTTATCGAAAACAAAGACAAGGAGTCAGGAATAACTATTCACTATGTCAATAAAAATTATGATGAGGGATCGATAATTTTTCAAACCCGCTGCAAAGTTGAACCCGATGATACACCTGAATTACTGGCCAAAAGAATACATCAGTTTGAATATAAATACTATCCAAAAATCATTGAAGAATTATTGCTTAAATTAAACGGGTAATGTGTTTTTTTCTCAATTTGAATAAATACTTCACGTTAATTTAACTGCGAATCCAGAAGCTTGATTGTAATCCTTTTTACCGAATCGAAAGCAGCCAAGTTGACTTCGTGTATGGGTTCTACAGGGGGTGCTTCAACTTTTAATGGATCAACTGGCTTCCCGTTCATATAAAACCTAAAGTCGAGGTGAGGTCCAGTGGAAAGCCCAGTTGAACCCACATAACCAATAACATCACCCTGTTTTACATAAGTGCCAGTTGAAATACCCTTTGCGAAACCTGAAAGATGCATGTAAGTAGTAATATAAACACTGTTATGTTTAATTTTTATCATATTACCTCCACCGTTGTTATATCCTCGTTTTGCTGCAATAATCTTCCCATCGCCAATTGCCTGCACGGGAGTGCCGATTGGAGCCGCATAATCGACTCCATGATGCGGACGGCGTATTTTTAAAATCGGATGCAATCGTGAATGTGAAAAGCGAGAACTAATTCTTGAAAACCTCAGGGGTGCTTTTAAAAAGGCTTTTCTCAAACTATTACCCTCCAGATCGTAATAACTTTCCACATTATCCTGGACGAAAGGAATGGCATAAAAGTCGTGATTGGCATGACGAAAGTAAGCCGCATGAATCTTTCCTAATCCAACCGGTATTGAATCGATATATTGTACATCGTAAACAACGCAAAAACTATCGGCTGGCTGCAATCCAAAAAAATCGATACTCCAGGCATAAATTTCAGACAATTCATTAGCCAAAGTTGGATTAAGTCCATTTTCAACCATAGTATTCCATAGCGAAGTTCGAATGGTGCCATTAGCAACCTGGCGTTTTTGAAGTACTTCTTTTTCTTCTACTTCAATTGTAACTGTATCGGAGAATGAAAACCTGACAAATTCGACCGGTGTATGCTCATAAACAAAATACCTCAGAGTTGCCATGGAATCCCTTTCAAGAAAAACAGCATACTTGTTCCCTGCTCTGATTTTGCGAAAATCAAACTCATTTTGTTTATTGGCCAACAAACCGGTTATAGCTCCTTCTGGTAAATGATATTTCGATAGTATATTCAACAACATCTGGTTCCGCCTAACCCTGTCGAATTCGATAGTGAAAGAATCGACAGGTATTCCGTACATCCTCACAACTTCTTTAACTGTGGTAACGGAATCGATACTTGGAAGTTGAATGA
>CAYMQP010000449.1:0-2549 GCA_964392505.1 uncultured Bacteroidales bacterium | reverse complement strand
TGGTATGCGACTTTCGGAATTAATCAATTTAACCAACTTAAGTTACAATGATCAAAAAAAAGAGTTAAGAATTATAGGAAAACGCAATAAAGAAAGGATAGTACCTCTTACCGATCGTATAGTTTCCTTATTGGAAAAATATCTGCAAACAAGAGATAAGACATTTGGCCATCTTACGCATAATTTCCTCATAGTTACCAACACAGGCACTCCTACCTATAGCAGAATGATACAGCGGCTTGTTCGTAAGTACTTGGTAACAGGTACTACTCTTACTAAGAAAAGTCCGCATTTATTACGACATACATTTGCTACTCATATGTTAAATCATGGAGCCGATCTGAATGCAGTAAAGGAATTACTTGGGCATGCAAATCTTGCAGCTACCGAGATTTATACACATAATACTTATGAAAAACTTAAATCAATATATAAACAAGCTCATCCGCGAGCATAAACCATGGAGGGTTATATCATGAACATTAAAATCAATTCACTAAGGTTTTCACCCACTAGAAAACTTGAAACTTTCGTTGAAGGTAAAATCAGGAAACTAAGCTTGTATTATGATGAAATAATTGAGGCCGAAGTATATTTGAAATTGGAGAAAGCACAGAATCTTGAAAACAAAGTGACTGAAATCCGGCTGGAGATACCCGGGAGTGAGCTTTTTGCGAAGAAACAAAGTAAATCATTTGAAGAATCAACCGATAATGCAATCGATGCCATAAAAAGGCAAATTACGAGATATAAAAAAAAGAGGAAACGCGCATGAATAGGGCATTTCAAAAAATGAAAAATTAATTTGTGATATGACTAAAATATTTTATACATTTGCGAACCGATTTCGGGGGGTAACCCCCGAAATTTGTGTTCTTTAAAGGGATTAGCCGATGTAGCTCAGTTGGCCAGAGCAGCTGATTTGTAATCAGCTGGTCGGGGGTTCGAATCCCTCCATCGGCTCAATCGAAGGAGGGGAGATACCAAAGTGGCCAACTGGGGCAGACTGTAAATCTGCTGGCGTAAGCCTTCGGAGGTTCGAATCCTTCTCTCCCCACAAGTTCATGAGTGTAGTGTGTTTATTTTTTATAAACTCTTTTTTACGAAAAAAAGGAGAAAGAAAGAGGAATTAAGAACTAGCTTTTGTTGGAGTTCATTGATTTCATTTCTGTATTTAGAGGAGAGCTCAAGTGCTATATTGCAGAACAGATAAAAAAGAGGTTGATATGCGGGAGTAGCTCAGTTGGTAGAGCATAACCCTTCCAAGGTTAGGGTCGCGGGTTCGAATCCCGTCTCCCGCTCAGAAAATTGGGTTCTTTGATATGATGTATTTTGAACCTAGATTTAAATTTATGATCGAACGTAAATAATCTTTTACACGTTCGATTATAGAATAATTAGAGTAGATTTGATAATTTTGCATGCCTGTGGAAAAAATTATCATGAGCATCGGTTGGAAATCGCTGATTTTTACGGGTATTAGTTTGATTAGCTTAATTAATTCATTAATTTTGTAGCTTTTTCGAATTAACGGTATATATATTTTCGCCGATGTAGCTCAGTGGTAGAGCGTTTCCTTGGTAAGGAAGAGGTCATGGGTTCAAATCCCATCATTGGCTCAGATATAAATTTTAATAAAATAATAGAAACTGAATATTTAATATCCTACTAATTATGGCTAAAGAAAAATTTGAAAGGTCGAAGCCACATGTTAACATCGGTACAATTGGTCATGTCGACCACGGTAAAACTACCCTTACCGCTGCAATTACGATGGTATTGGCAAAAAATGGTCTCTCTGCAATAAGAGACTTTGATTCGATCGATAACGCTCCCGAAGAAAAGGAGCGTGGTATTACAATTAATACTGCCCATGTTGAATATCAGACAGCGAATCGTCATTATGCGCATGTGGACTGTCCGGGTCATGCCGACTATGTTAAAAATATGGTAACAGGTGCTGCACAAATGGATGGTGCTATACTTGTTGTTGCCGGTGATGACGGACCCATGCCGCAAACGCGTGAACACATTCTGTTAGCACGCCAGGTAAACGTTCCGAAAATCGTCGTTTTTCTGAATAAAATTGATATGGTGGACGATCCTGAATTGCTTGAACTTGTTGAAATGGAAGTGCGCGAACTGCTTGATTTTTACGAATTCGATGGAGAAAATACTCCTGTAATTCAGGGTTCAGCACTGGGAGCCATGAATGGAGAAGCAAAGTGGGAAGAAAAAATAGTAGAACTTATGGAAGCTGTTGACACATGGATCCCCATACCTCCTCGCGATAAAGAAAAACCTTTCCTTATGCCAGTGGAAGATATCTTCTCAATTACTGGTCGTGGTACGGTTGCTACCGGAAGAATCGAAACAGGTGTTGTTCATACTGGTGACGAGCTTGAAATGATCGGATTGGGAGCAAAAGGACGTAAAACTGTATGTACTGGGGTAGAAATGTTCCGTAAAATTCTCGATACAGGTGAAGCAGGAGATAATGTTGGTTTGTTGCTTCGAGGGGTTGATAAAAAAGAAATAAAAAGAGGAAT
>CAYMQP010000448.1:0-2557 GCA_964392505.1 uncultured Bacteroidales bacterium | reverse complement strand
ATATTGCTCCTTACGACAGTGTCCTTTTCGGATTTGATATCGACTATAACGATGACGATAACTCAGGTGAGCGTGATACCAAGTTAAAAACTTATGCTCAGTACGATGATGCCTGGCAGTTTCCTATCGATTGGGGCACAGCTATGTTATGTGGATCGGGAAGAAAGGAGGTTCTTCCATCCAGTTTAGATGAAAAGGAATTTAAAACCGAAAATATTTATGTGTATCCAAGTCCATTCAGGGAAAATATCACTGTATCGACATTTTTATTTGAAAGTTCGGATATTTCGATTGAAATTCTCGATATAGCAGGGAAACCCTTATACGCTGAGAATGGTGTTTGCAGAAGAACCGGAGAATATATCACTACAATCGATTTGGATCAGGTTGTGAGTGGCATTTATATAGTTAAAGTAGATGTTGGAAGTTTGTGCTATATAACGAAGATCATAAAATACTAGCTCACTATAAATTTTCAATATACCAAATTACTAGATGAACAATTAAATAAGATAATACTGTATAACTTATTGATTTCCTTATAGAATGTGACCAAACACCTCTTTAACTTGTTGATTGCAAGGAGAGATAGTTGTGCCTTTTGTACCGTCAACAATTTCCGTAAGATCAGCCAGTGAACCTATAGCCGATTTCTTTCCTGTCTTTTCGGCAAACCAGCATGCCGAAATGATTTTCGGCCCCATAGAGCCCATATCAAAATTCAAGTCCTTTAGATCTTCGTAAGTAGCGTTTCTCAATGCTTTGGCTTGTGCTGTTCTCCAATTTGTATAAACAGCATCGGAATCAGTCGCCATGATATACAAATCGGCATTAAGTTCTTTAGCCAATAATGCTCCGGCATAATCTTTATCAATTACTACATCAACTCCATATAATTTTCCTTCATCGTTGTACATAGTGGGTATTCCTCCTCCTCCCGTACAAATTACGATTGTGCCCTTTTCAAGTAGCCATTTGATCGGCCGCATCTGAAAAATCCGTTGTGGAATAGGCGAGGGTACAACCCTGCGCCATGTATGACCCTCCTTATGCATAACCCATTTTTTTTCCTGTGTAAGTTTTTTAGCATCTTCTTCGTTAAATTCCGGCCCGATCGGCTTGGCAGGGTTTTGAAAAGCGGGATCGTCCTTACTCACTTCTACCATGGTTAGTATACTGGCAAAGGGTTGTTCGAATGGTAAGATATTACCTAATTCCTGTTCGATCATGTAGCCTATCATACCCTCAGTTTGAGCACCTAATACATCGAGCGGAAAAGCATCTTCTCCGCTGTAAATTGATGCCTGAAGTGCTAATAATCCCACCTGGGGACCATTACCATGTGATATCACCAGTTCATGATCCTTGGCCAGGGGAGCCAGTGCTTCAGCGGCAATACGAACATTAGCCCGTTGATTTTTAGCTGTCATAGGCTCACCTTTTTTAAGAAGGGCATTTCCACCGAGCGCTACCACAATTCTCACGAATATTTGTATTATACTGATTTAAAATCTTAATCCCATCACCAGAATATCGTCGGTTTGATCGACATTGCCTTTCCAATCCGAAATTATTTTTTCAAGATGCGCTTCCTGTTCGCGAAGAGGCTTCTTATATATTGCCAGTAATTCTTCTTTAAATTTCGTAAGCATGAAACGTTCTTTGGTTTTATGACCAATTTGATCGATAAATCCATCAGTTGTAAGGTATATCATATCACCTTTTTGTAGCTTAATGTTTTGTGATGTAAAAGGTTTGCTCAACCTGTGATATCCTATTGGAACTCTATCACCCTTGATTTTTTCCAATTCCCCATTCCTGATTAGAAACAAAGAATGATAAGCAGCAGAAAACTGTAATTCGTTTTTATCTATATCGAGAATAACCAGTGTGATATCCATGCCGTCGAGCGATTCTGAAAGGCGGTGTTTCTGATGTAACGATTCCACAACCCTGTCGCGCAGTAAAGTGAGTATTTCGTGCGATTCAAGAGGTCGTTCAATAGAGATTATTTCATTAAGAATGGCTATTCCGAGCATACTCATAAATCCTCCGGGTACACCATGGCCCGTACAATCCGATACTGCAACCACTGTTTTGTTATAATGTGTTGCTACCCAGTAAAAGTCGCCTCCAACTACTTCACAGGGTTTATTAAGAATGAAGTATTCTGGCAAAACGCGCTTTGTATATTTCTCAGGAGGCAATACGGCTTTTTGAATCCGTGCCGCGTATGATATACCGTCGGTAATATGTTTTTTCTGTTCAGCAACCAGTTTGTATGCTTTATGGGTAAGTCGGTACTGTTTTGTAATAATCACGGAAAATATCAAGATGATCAGACTTACAATAATGAATGATATAATAATGATCCTGTTTCGTTTAAGTTGCTGCAGTTTGTTTTCCATTTCCAGCTGTATAATTTGCATTTCCCGGCGATTACGTTCAGCTTCCAAACGAGCAATACGGCTTTGTTTCTTCAGTTCGCGTTTCAGCGTTTTTACAGCCATCTTACTCGACTCATACTGTTCGCGTAATTCAACCAACTGCCTAGTTT
>CAYMQP010000447.1:0-2563 GCA_964392505.1 uncultured Bacteroidales bacterium | reverse complement strand
GTATAGAGTTTATGAATGCCGGCTGTTGCTTTGGTACTTACAGTGATCGCCGGATTACAGCCGCGCCTGTCGATGCGGATAAAATGATTATAGTCGCGGTTGTTAAGAAAGGTGAAATTTTCAATAAACAGACATTGTATTTGCGAGCCGGGTGCAGGGTTGCCTTTCAAGGCCGATCTAACTACTTTCTCAAGCTGAAATAGATTTCTGGCAAGTACTTCCCACAGGCGGTTATCACCCTCAAACGAAAAATGTGTATCCTCCCTGTTATATTTTACCGATATCTTCCCGGATTGATCGGAAACCTCAAAACCAATGTTCCCGTCATCCACAGAATAAAATGTTAATAATAAAATGTGCGAAACCACGTTGAATTGTTTAAACCTGATTCTGATCTGGTAAATTTAGTATTCTCGTAGATAATTGCCGATAGTTCATCAGATTTACGCATTATTATAAATAAGAAAAATGCTTTGTAAGTTCAGTCTGTCTGGAGGCTAATGTATACCAGTGACGCAGACTGAAACCCGATACTATGGGTATCAATATAGGGATGCGCTACCTTGTTGATATACTAATACATGAAAAACAGACATGATAAAAATAATAGCCGAGGCTTGGGGCAGCACCCCATTGTTGATATAAAAATTCGATTTTAACATACCAGTCATATATTTTTAACAAGGAGTGTATAGTATTGAATGCAGGTAATTTTTCCTTTGTGACTTGGTAAGTTTATTTTCATGTATAATATAAATTCAATCCAATGATAAGAACCAGTTACGTTTTTTTATTTAACCTGTTAGCTATACTAATGTTAAACCGGGTATCAGGTCAGGAAATCGAAATTAATATTACCGGTAAACCAATAATCCCAAACTGCCCCGAATGGGTGCATAATGCGGTATTTTACCAGATATATCCCCAAACCTATTATGATACCGATGGTGATGGTATAGGTGATTTACAGGGAATTATCGAAAAACTCGATTATATAAAAAGTCTCGGTATCGATGCCATCTGGTTAAATCCCTTTTTTGAATCGCCCTTTTGCGATGCCGGATACGATATTTCCGATTACTATAAAGTAGCACCCCGGTATGGTACGAACGATGATGCCCGCAGATTATTTGAAGAGGCTCATAAACGGGGTATCCGTGTCATTTTCGATTATGTTATAAGCTACACATCAATTAAACATCCCTGGTTTATCGAATCGGCAAAACAGGATACTAATAAATATACTAACTGGTATATCTGGAACGATAACACCTGGAAAAACCCTCCCGATACATTCAAGGATGCTTTTATAAAAGGATACAGCCGGCGAAACGGCCAGTTTATGCGTAATTTTTACTGGTGCCAACCAGCACTCAATTTTGGTTTTGCCAAACCCGAAGAATCCTGGATGTTACCTGTCGATCATCCGGATATATTGGCTATGCGTGAAGAGCTGAAAAAGATTCTGCATTTCTGGATGGATATGGGTGCCGATGGTTTCAGGGCCGATATGGCCGGTGCATTGGTAAAAAATGCCAATATTACGGGTAACGATCAGTTTTATAGTACAAAAGAAAATGCTACATTGCAATTCTGGCAGGAAATCAGGGAAATACTGAATAATGAATACCCCGATGCTTTTATGATAGCTGAATGGTCGGGACCGAAAGATGCATTGAATAATGCCTTCCATGCCGATTTTTTTCACTGGTTCCCCGGCTATAATGATCTTACCCAGAAAGAAAGCTGGCGAATTCTTAATGGTTATTCCGAAGGTCATAGCTTTTTCGACCAAGAAGGAAAAGGCAATATCATGAATTTCCTGAACAGCTATATGGAGCAATATAGTGCAACACGCGGCATGGGTTATATTGTCATACCTTTTGGTAATCACGATAATGCCCGAATTAATGTTAGCCGAAGCAATAAAGAGCTTGAAATGATCTATGCCTTTGGTATCACCATGCCGGGCATTCCCTTTATCTATTATGGTAATGAAATTGGAATGCGACAGCTTTATGGTTTACCTTATATCGAAGGAGCTTATAAACCGCGCGCAGGTAATCGAACTCCCATGCAATGGAACTCCGGAAAAAATCTTGGTTTTTCGACAGCCGATCCGGAAAATTTATACCTGCCTGTCGATCCGGCGCCCGATGCTCCCAATGTAGCTGACCAGGAAAACGATCCGAATTCCCTGCTTAATAAGCTACGTTACCTGATAGAACTGAAGAAGAATGAACCGGCGTTAAGAGGATACGCCGAATTTATACCTGTTTATGCAAAAGAAAACACCTACCCTTTCATATTTGTACGTGCTCTCGATAATGATATAATACTTTGTATTTATAACCCTGTCAATCGAACTGAGAAGGCAGAATTTAAATTAAATACCCCGATTGAAAAAATGAAGCACCTGGGTGGTGATAAAGTCAAATTTAACAATATCAGAGTAGGATCTATTTCAATTGAGATCGAACCTGTCAGCTATGCAATTTACAAATGCAAGTGATAAATAATCAGGATATTCAGTATTCTTACTCGCTATTCCTCAGGATACAAG
>CAYMQP010000446.1:0-2564 GCA_964392505.1 uncultured Bacteroidales bacterium | reverse complement strand
CCGCTGTTCCATGCACATGTCCTGAAAGTCCGCCGGAAAGAACAGAACCATACATTTGTGCCCGTGAAAAATAGTTATCCCGTTCAGAATTAGCAGGTGGTCGTTCACCTCCAGGCATATTTATTTCATGATTCCATCCCGTATAATAGGGTTCGAAATTAATAGCAGGATAGGGTGGATCGAGTTGGAAAAGTGTATTCAGTGCCATAGACACCCGATGGTCCCGTGGTTTATTACCAACACTGTGCAGTGTCAACCATGGACAATTTTCAGCATGACCAAATTGTGTGTAGGTAGAGTTATTTATCAGCGTAGTAAAAGGTTGTCCGAATGGTAAAGGCCCGTATTCGTTGTGATGATAAGTAAGGGCTTCGTTGAATTCATTGGCAGTAAGGCTGTATTCTTTCGGAATCCAGTCGAGATGGATACCGCTGAAAATTATGTTGTAGGCTCCATACCTCGATATCAGGTATTGAATAAATTGCGCATACGATTCATTAAAATCGAAATAAGCTTTCCAGGCCGGACAATTATCCCTGCGTGCTGTTTCCAGTAAAGGAACAAATCCCTGATCCGATAAATACTGCATCTTTTTATCAAGATTTTGAAAATAAGCAGGTATAATTCGTTCAAAATCGGCAACACCAGGGTGTTCATGCGACATTTCAAAAGGTCTGTTACCATATTCATCGCGCATATCTTTTGAAGTCATTTTGCCACTTTCTGTCAGATAGCCAAATTTCTCCCATGCATTGCGGAGATAAATACCATTGGAATCGGCATAAGTACTGGCATTTATATCGGCTTCCCAGTTGGGGAAACAGGATATTATGCTCACCGAATTAAATCCCTGGTTTTTACGATATATAACAGCATCCTCAAATCCTATTCCCGGACCAGGCTCATAATCAATTGTTGTTGCAGAATTTCGGAATGGTAAACGCCATGTGGCTGCTGCTAGCCAGGTATCACCAATCAAAAAGAAGGGAGTGCCATCAGTATATTGTAGGGCATGACCATTTAATGATGGTCGAATAAAACCATGACGGTTCGGGTTCTCTATTTTTTCTTCTTTGGTCCATTCCGTTGCCCAAAATTCTCCTCTGTGATTATTGAGTCCTTCATCTCCCGGCTGATTCGATCCGCTGATCCAATGCCATTTACCTGGTGTTGTAGCAACAATACGTATCCGGTATACATTTTTTCCATCCCAGAATGCATAGATACGTCTGGAAAAATCCGGACCACTAAGTTCTATCCAGCATGTTACCTCGGTATAATAATTATCATAAGTATTTTTAGCTGTAAGTGTAATTTCTTTTAGTTGCCAGACATGAACTGTACCGGGATTAGTAGCATCAATAGCATTGGAGGATGTTAAAACAAAAAACATGCAGATAACAGTCAATGCTGGAAAACTGTGGCATTTTAGTTTCATGACTTATTGAATATTCTTGGATATATAGCTCTTAATTATATATGAAAAATACTAAAAAAGAGTATGAAATAAAATTCTGATAGCTTACAAGGTATTCACCGCGTAAATGGGAATTCTTTGTTTGTCATTAATTTGAATTGTATTAATATAGCAACTTCTTTGATAATGTAAAGTTTAATTTTATTAATCTACCGAATATGAAATTATTAGATAAAAACAATTGCAAATATTCATTGCTTGTACCCACTAGTATGGGATTGAGAATTACTCCTGAAAATGCTCAACCTGTGCATTGCACTGATAAATATAGGTTACAGGCTACCAGTGCCGAATCGAATGTAGCCAGTATTTCTTCGTATTTGGGTTTGCCTGTTAAAGTACTAACTGCATTTGTTAAGGGAAATCCGTTAGCGCACTTCATTAAAGATAATCTTAAAAGTCGTCGCATGGATTATGAAGGTACTGAAGTAGAGCAGGGTGGACCTTGGGGATACCGTCACCAGATAAATATTGCCGACAGTGGCTATGGTTCGCGCGGACCTCGTGTTTGGAACGACAGGACAGGAGAAGTGGGAAGAACAATGAATGTAAAGGATTTTAATCTTGATAGGATCTTCGGTGATGAAGGGGTAAGGATTATTCACCTATCGGGATTAATAGGTGCCTTATCACCACAAACCAGTGAGTTTTGCTTAGAATTGGCTAAGGCCTCTAAAAAACACGGAACCTGCATTTCATTCGATCTAAATTACAGAGCTTCATTCTGGAAAGGTCGTGAAAAGGAATTAAGTGAAATATTTGCTGAAATTGCAGCTATATCGGACATTCTGGTAGGCAATGAAGAAGATTTTCAATTATGCCTTGGTATTAAAGGACCCGAAGCGGGAGGAAAAGGCTTAGCAGCTAAAATTGAAAGTTTTAAAGAAATGATAAACCGCGTTAAGAAGGCCTATCCTAATACTTCGGTTTATGCAACCACACTACGTGAAGTTGTAAATACAAATAACCATCTATGGGGTGCTATAATGGCCGAAAATAACAATTGGCATGTTATTGAACCTAGAGCTATAACCATACTTGACCGTATTGGTGGGGGCGACGGCTTTGTAGGAGGATTGCTGTATGC
>CAYMQP010000445.1:0-2564 GCA_964392505.1 uncultured Bacteroidales bacterium | reverse complement strand
ATACTCCGGTTTTTGTACGCTCAGTATTCCCGTAAAAGATAAGCATGCGTATTTCAGTTTTATTGATCGTGAGGAGAAAAAAAAGCTGGTTCGGCACGATCTGAAAGAATTGGAAGATTTTTACCATGTTTTATACAAAGGGGGTGATGCCCAGGCATTTTATCAAGCAACGCTAAAGAAAATATCGAGGAATATAAGAAGCAGGCGATGTTCAAATTATCTGGGTATGTTATATCTGACAGGTTACAGCAAATATAATTCGCTGTTTAATAAAATTATAACCTGCGGTAAACCCGAAGCAAGGTTTGCTTTAGCCATGCTGTTGGGTAATATACCGGATGAAAGATCGGGTGAGATATTGCGTAAAATGATTACAAAAGAAAAAGGAACCATTCAGCTTCAAGCCGCAAAGAGTTATTCCTTTATCCAACCCGACCATGCCGGAAAAGTATTAACGGATTGTTTAAAAAAGGAATTTGGGTTTACAAAGAAAAATATATTCAACATTTCTGAATATCAGGAAGATTATTTTAATCTGGATATCGAAGGAATAATAAAATTAATTGTCCGACTGAATTATACTCCTGCTGTGAATGAGCTTTTACCGCTTCTTAATACAAATTACTATGGGTTATGGCTGGAATTATCTAGGATGAAGAATATTGATGCAGAAGAAATCAGTTCCTTTCTGAGCGATTTTTTACTTAAGAGTTCTGACATAAATAAGATACTATATATTGCTGATGTGATTTGCTCTAACCGGATTGAGAAATGTGTTCCTGCTTTAAAAAAGTTTATTTCGACCCATAACCGGAATAGTTATTCCCATTCCTGTAATATACTATTCAGTTTAGAAAAATTAGGGACTGTCGAAACCTATGAATTTATTCTTAACGATTTTGAGTCGTTTCTCAGGAATAGTGATGATATACATTTACTGGAGAAATTTAACTGGATCGACACATACATTAGTGTACTTACCGATTACCTAAAACGATATAACAACAGTAAATTAGATAAGGTAGAATATTTAATAGACAGGGCATTGAACGAGTTGTACGGATTAAATTGTTCGTTTTTCGCAAAGCCCGGCATGCTCGATCGAAAAAACCAACTTGAAGATTCAGTAAAGCGTGTGATAAATGATAAAATAAAATATGACTGTATCGGATTACCAACATGGCACGAAGGAGTATCCATACCTTGCAGAAGCGACGAAATGATCGAGGTTATTACCTATTTTGGATACGTGGATAACCTCAATACTAGCACGTTCTCAGATCCCTGGTATAAAATATATTTGTGCGAACCTTCAGAATGCGATTCGGAGAGGTTAAGAAACAGAATCAGTTCTATAGCGAATGTACCACCGGAATGTATTTATTATGAAAATGGCTGGAGTCTATTATATTTTGAACCCTTTCACTTGTTACCGGGCTTCTGTAAGTACCTAAGGGAAATTGATAAGGGTGACCGTAATAATTGTATCAGAGAAATAGCTAATATTTTACAAATAGATTGCCTCTGAATCGATTAGATAGTATTGATTTTAGGAGTCTGTTTAGATTATAATGAATCCCGATCAAAAACACCAATACTAATTTATATCCGGCATATATTAAGTGAATTATTTTTTACTTTTAACACTGCTTATTATAAAGTACTTAATGGATAGTAGCCTTTCGTTTTAGCTCAAAAGGGATGCTATTTTTTTTATTATGTTTCCATGCTTGTTAAAGTTTAAAGTGAAATTACATACCCTCTTGTATTCCCCCTCTCGACTTTGCTCCGCTGAAGCTTTGCGAAAGCGAGGAAGGGGGAAATAGGTGGTTGGAAAAAATCTATTCTTGAGAAGTCCTGCTCGGACGTCAGGCAAAGATTAACGCAGAAATGTTTAACTTGTAACGCTGAATAACATGTTGTGGTGTGCTTGCGCAACCACGCAAAAGGCCTGGCAGGCGCCTGCCAGGCATGGACGTTATAACATTATACAAGACATGGATAAATTTATGAATGCAGAAAAAAGATTTAGGACTAAGACAGGTTATTGCCATATTTTTTCTGATAAGATTGTCTTAACACGAGATGGATTTGTTGGAAATGTTGCAAAAGTGACTGTTGGCAATACAATTACAAGAACACTAACAATCTATGTTTTCATAGCAGTTGTATTAATATATTATGGTCTAAAAAGATACAATAGTGGTGATACTATTATTGCAGTTCTGTTTGGATTATTTGCTTTATTTTTAATTTATGGAGTTTTAACCAGTTTAAATAATTCAGCTACTCCGATAATCAATAGGGACTCAATAAAGAGTATTGTCTTCAAAAAAGGTATTAAAGGATTAACGAGGGCAAGATTTGAGGTTTTTTTTACAAATGAAAAAGGCAAACTTAAAAAGCGATTAATAATGTTACCCGGATCTTTGACAGGTGGGCAAACAGAGACGGATATTGCATACAAGATAATGATTGAAGAAAAATTAATTGAAGAATAAACGCCCTGTAACAGCCGGTGCTATGAAAAGCACTGATTCGAGGTAATTAATAATCATAAAGTT
>CAYMQP010000444.1:0-2569 GCA_964392505.1 uncultured Bacteroidales bacterium | reverse complement strand
GAGGACATCCTTTCACAAATACTCCTTTATCTTTCATAAATCTTGTACAATTTCCAACAAAAATTGTTCCTTTAGTTGCATCATCAACTCCTTTACCAATGGCAATATGAAATTTACCATCATGTAACACATAAGGTCTCATATCGTCCTTAAATCGACGGAGAAAAAGCATGAGTGTCGATTGGCATGCACTGCACGATTCCTTATCGTAAATACGGATGTCTTCAAATTCGACAGAAATATCGGTAGGAGGTACCTGATATGGTACGATATATTTATCGTAATTTTCCGGAATTACTTTATAAGCAGCAGGATCTAAAGACATATTGCAACGTTCCGAAACCAGCCTTAAATGTGGAATATCGGATGGATTAAGCCCCATCAGCAAGCATCCGTATACATCAGCTCCCATTGAATGCCACGAGGCAACACAAAAATCAGAAGGTTTTGCTATACCTCCCGAAGGACCAAGACCTTCCATTCCTATATAACCATCAATCACTGTTAAATTAGGAAGAATAAGTGTTGCCAGATCGGATATGGCTGAATCGAGTGTTTTTTCATGATAGGTTTTACTAAGATATTCCAGTTGATGGTATCTTACTTTTTCATGTCGGTAAAGACAGCCTTTCATATTTTTAATACCCAATGTTACACCTGTGTGCATATGAGTTTTCGCTACCGGCACCGAAATAATAAAATCGTATTCATATACAGGGGAGCATACTTTGGTATTTTCCAGTACACGACCTTTTGCAATTTTTTTAGTAATAGGTTTATGCATGTCAAGATCGATTAGCTCAATCCGATATTTTTCAGCAACTTCGGTAACGCCACCTTTTTTAAAGGCTTTCATCGTATCAATTCCTACAAGTGGACTTTCAGCTATAACTACTTTTACTGCACCTGCTGCAATTGTCATCTCAACCACTCCAGCAATTGCCTGTGGGTGTGTATTATACCCGCGTCCATAAGTAGCAGCCCGGCCAATATTGGGTTTTACCATAACACTTTTCCCTCTAAGGGGTGTGAGATCGATGGCAGCCATAGCATTTCTAACATTATCAAATGGTCCCTGCTTTCCTGAAATACTGACAATCGGTTTATGATTCATTCCGTGAAAAATTCTCTATTGTGATTTGCAATTACCGGATTTTCTAAGGCAAAGATAACATTACATAACAAATCCCTTTTATTAATGCAGAAAACAACAATTATAGTCTATTTAGAACCGATATAATTCTTCAATGTTTGTATGTTTATAATTAGAAGTTAATATATTATACTGCTTTGGTATTTTTTTTGAATCCTTGATTATTATAATTTCGTATCATGGAAAAAACATTAATGAAGAAAGCAGTCCAGACTTTAGGTTTTTTATCGGCAATACTTATTTCATCTGTGTTATTTGCAAATCCAAAAGCAAGTATAGAATGGCAGGTTACATCGATCGATTTTGGCAAAGTAACTTTTAAAGAACCTGTAACGGCTGAATTTATATTTAAAAATCCTGGTTTGGTGCCCTTGCTTATTAACGATGTTAAATCATCATGTGGATGCACAGTAGCCGATTTTCCGAAATATCCAATTGTATCGGGTCAGGAAGGGAAAATTCGCATAACCTTCGATGCTGAAAGTGAAGGCTTCTTCAGCAAAACTATCAATGTATATTCGAATACTGAAGGTGGTATTACTCAGTTAAATATTGAAGGTATTGTAATCAAGTAGTTAAGAAACTTTTAATCTGTTTTTCCTGCTCTGGGTATAGTGGTACGGGGCACGGATTTAACGGAAGGACTGGCTTTGGTGGTTTTTACTTGTTGTGGTTTACTCTGTTTTTTAACAATTTGCTTTTCTTTAGCTGTGGCTTTCTCCTTTATATCCTTCGATTTATCTTCTTTTTCTTTCTCTTTTTCGCTTTCTTTTTCTTCTTCCTCAGGTTTTAGTAGTTTGTGGCTGATTAATATATTATACCATAAAACAAGTTTTTTCATATCCGAAACATACACCCTATCTCTATCGTAATCGGGTAGTATAGATTCCATGAAGTTTTTCAACTCTTCTGGTGGTGATTTATGATCGATAGTTTTATTCCCGCCTTCTTTTTCGTATATTTTTTTAAAGATTTCTGCTAGGGGTATTTCTTCTTTTTCAGTAAAAATAGCGATATCCTCAAGCGCACTAACTTTTGCGGTGGAATGCACAGCCACTCGTTTGCCGTCCTCAAACGATTCGACAATGATACCGTTCCTTGCCTGGGAAATATATTTATAAAGCCCGCCTTTGCCTGAAATTGAAAGAATATCTTTAAGTTTCATTGGAATATTAATATATAATTAGCGCACAAATTTAATATTCTGATAAATAGAATAAAATCAAGAGCATACAAATTACAAAGTTTTTTTAAATAAGCGTATTCAGGAACCAGCTAATTACTTGAATCCCCTTTCATTTTTGATTTCTTCGTATGCTTCATTTATTTTTTGAAATTTTTCCTCAGCATCTTTTCTGAAATCTTCTCCCAGGTAATTTACTTTATCTGGATGGTATTTAATGGCAAGTTTACGAT
>CAYMQP010000443.1:0-2591 GCA_964392505.1 uncultured Bacteroidales bacterium | reverse complement strand
AAAGGTAATTCCAGTCCCGATATATATGGTATAGCACTCGACGATTATTCGGGTATTGCTATCGATAATATACCCATGCGGGGAAATTCAGGATTGATATTCACTAAAATTGATAAAAACTTATTGCAACAGCACTTCCGGGAACTTAATGTGAAGATGATTATCCTGCAGTTTGGAGGTAACGTGGTACCGCATGTCACAACCGACTATACCTATTATGAACGACTTTTTGCAGCTCAGATAAAAAGAATTCATCAATTAATGCCCGAAGTTGCGGTGATTGTTATTGGTGTATCCGATATGTCGATCAAAGAAGGTAACAGGTTTGTAACGTATCCTAATATCGTGAAAGTGAGGGATGCATTGAAAAAGGCAAGTTTTGAAGCAGGTGCTGCCTATTGGGATCTGTATCAGGCCATGGGAGGTGATAATTCCATGCCCAGCTGGGTGTTCGCAAATCCGCCTCTCGCTTCAAGCGATTTCGTGCATTTTAATCCGCGTGGAGCTAGAATTATTGCTAATATGTTTTACAACGCTTTAATGTTCGAATATAACCAATACAAAAAGAATCAGGGAAATAATCCTGAAAAGAATGAAGTTGAATCGCATGCAAGTAATCAGGATTAATATACTACTCTTACTCTTTTATTTCACTATCCTGATTCCTTTATTCGGACAGAAGGCTGATTATTACCTGGGACCTCAGCGTTATAGTTTTATTAGGTATGATAAAAATATTCTTCAATTTCCTGATAATGATTCAGTTTTTCAGCAACTCTTATTTAGAATCGATAGTCTCATAGCCTTTGGCAAAGGGAAAATACGAATTCTTCACATGGGAGGTTCACATATTCAGGCCGATGTATATACTCACATTATGCGTATGCGGCTTCAAAACCTCTCACCCGATATGAATGGAGGTCGTGGTCTTATATTTCCTTATAATATGGCAAGAACAAATAATCCCAGAAATTACACGGTGTCGTATACAGGAAACTGGAGTTATTGTAAGAGCACACAACAAAATCCTGAATGTAAACTTGGACTCACTGGAATGGCCGTTATAACAACTGATAGTATCTGTGGTATTGCTATTAATCCAAACACCAGTGATTCAACACATTATACTTTCGATGCTGTAAGAGTATATCATGAACCATCCGCTTACCAATTGATCACATACAGCAGCGATACAACGAAATCAGGCAGTTATGATTCCATTAATCATTGTACAATTTTCGAATTCTCCGAACCGCAAAAAATATTTCGGCTTACGCTTTCTAAAAACACAATTAATAATGATAATGCCATTGTATTGCTTGGAGTCGAATTTATCAGTAATACGTCGGGAATAGTATATAGTACAGTTGGCGTTAATGGAGCAATGCTCAGCTCGTATCTCCATTGTGAATTGTACCAGAAGCACCTGCACACACTTAATCCTGATTTGATTATTATTTCGATTGGCACAAACGATGGATATACAAGGCGGTTTAATGAAACCAAATACTGTAATGAATACCGGGAACTGCTTTCACAAACTAGTGAAGCAGTGCCGAATGCAGCTATTTTGCTTACCGTGCCAAACGACAGTTACCTGTACCGGCGCTATGTGAATACGAATACAGAGAAAATGAGGATTATTATCCGCGACTTGGCAGCAGAATATAATTGTGCTGTGTGGGATTTCTATACTATTATGGGAGGTTTAAATTCCGCACAAGCCTGGTACTCACTTAAACTTATGCGTTACGACAGAATTCATTTCACCCAGAAAGGTTATCAATTAAAAGGTGAATTATTTTTTTCCGCCTTTCTTAATGCATGGGAAAGTCACTTAAGCGATTCCTTTACGAATTGCCATCAAGATTTAACCGAATGATAAAAATTTGTAGCTTGCAATTCACAGAATACGTGTATACATGGATTTACTGAGGAATATATTTCTTTTTAATGAATCGAATCCTCTGATTTTCACACGACTGAATTTCTGGATTTTTTTCCTGGTAGTACTGACAGGTTATACTTATTTGTATAAAAAAAATCCTCTTCGAAATGCATATTTGTTCCTTGTAAGTATTTTCTTTTACTATAAAACTGGAGGACTTTTCTTCTTTATACTACTTTTTTCAACAATCAGTAATTTCTTTCTGGCATTTGCCATGCATGATAGCAAAACCACTTTGCGCAGGAAACTCTGGCTTGCTTTGGCTATTACATTGAACCTTGGCGTATTAGCTTTTTTTAAGTACGATTATTTTCTCACAGAAACTATAAATCAGCTGCTTGGATCGCATATGGAAGTTGTTACTCATGCAGCAAAATGGTCAAATGCCTTGTTCGGTACACATTTCGATTTAGGTAAAATATTACCTCCAGTAGGAATTTCATTTTTCACCTTCCAGACAATGAGTTATGCTATCGATGTTTATCGTGGACAGGTTGAGCCAGTAAGAAGCTTGCCGGATTTTGGTTTTTATGTTTCCTTTTTTCCCCAACTGGTTGCAGGTCCTATTGTACGTGCTGCTCACTTTATTCCGCAATTGTATAAAAAGTACACACTTACTCCGCAGGAGTTTGGTATGGGATTT
>CAYMQP010000442.1:0-2660 GCA_964392505.1 uncultured Bacteroidales bacterium | reverse complement strand
CCATTGAAGTGTATAATTGCCCTCGTTTCCGGGCAATACGGTTAATATAGCATCAGGAGTAAAACGGTTCGGATTGAATACAGGATCGGTACCACTCGGGTTAACAATAACTTGCCATTCGCCCGTACCACGAATTGGTGCATTGCCACCAAGTGTATCAGAATTTTCAAGACAAAGCGAAATGTCTGGGCCAGCTTCAGCAATACCCGGTGTCAGATCACGCATGAGAACAAGGGTATCGGTCGATGATGGGCATAATCCATAAACACTTTCCAGGGTCCATGTATATTCATTATTACCTTCGACCAGGTTGCTGACCGTGGCATTGGAATCGTTCAGATCACTTATATCGGAACTTCCCGACAGTGTATTCCAGGTGCCTGTTCCACTATTTACTGCAGGATTGGCCATAAAGGTATATGAGCTCAGCTCACAGAATCGGACATCACTTCCCGCATTGGCATTTCCTGGAGAGAGATCTATAAAATAAATTACAGTATCGATAGTAACCGGGCAGGCTCCAAATTCGCTTGATACGCGCCAGATAAGGCGGTTAAAACCTAGCGAGGGATCGGAGTATAGAGCATCAGGCATTGTGGTATCAGAGAGACTCCCGGATCCTTCCAGAATAAGCCAATGTCCTTGACCGTTTAAATTTGGTGGAGTTGCATTAAGTGTAATAGTGCCGGAAGAACACAAACTGTCGTCAACTCCTGCGTAAGCAGGATCGGGTTGACGATCACTTGTAACAATAACTTCGTCGAAAGTCTGACAAACTCCGTTGGCTACTGTCCATGTAAAAACATTTGCACCGTGATCCAAATTATATGCCCAGGTAGTTGGGTTTGTATTATCGACAAATGCAGTCGAACCGGTAGTCGTCCAAAGACCAGTTCCTGCTGAGGGCGGTGTTGCTGAAAGTAAAATACTATCGGCGCAGATAGTCATATCATCCCCGGCAAAAACCGATGCCGGAGTCTCATAGATAATAACATCGACCTGACTGGGAGCACTTTCACAAATTCCGTCATTACTGGTTACCCAGAATGTGTAACTACCCGGTATCGAATTATCGAGGTTAAACGGAGGAAGCTGAGGATTGTAAGTATTACCGGTATGCAAAAGTGTTGTAAGGGCCATATCGGCATACCAACGTATTTCAGCTCCACTTGCGGAAGCTGTAAGAAGAATCGCATCACCCGTACAAAATTCGCGCAGACTTTGTGTAACAACAGGAGGAGGAGCAATAATTTCAATACGTGCCGTGGTTATTATAGGAGGATTATCTCCGTTAATTATGTCCGATGGAGGAAATCCATCGGTAGGCATATCATCGTATGGATTACATACGTTCCAGTTTCGTAGTGTAATTTCAAAAATATCGCCCGCTATGCCTCCAGCGGGAGCACTAATAGCGTACGAAGTTTGGTTCGGACCATCGGCAGGTATTGGAATCTGAATGATAGGACCATCGAGACTACTCACAAAATTGCCATTTAAGTCAGTCATGATATAAATAGTACCGGCACCATCATCTACTGTAACATTGGGAATACGATCGCCGGCCTGGTTATAGGTGTTGTAAATAAACTGAACCCATCGGTAATAACGATTAGGATTATCGGGCTCAATTGCTATATTGCAGTTAAAAGTGGAATTATCATCAAAGGTTACATTAACAATATCTTCTCCTTCACAGAAATAGGCCACAACCGGATCGGTACTTAAAACGCCGCTATTTTCCTCATCGGTGCCCCATGTACTGAAAGTCTGTTCCTGATGACCGCTGCTAGTACATATATCACCATCATAAACAAGATAGGCATCGGCGGTGCGAGCACATTCATCGGTGGGAGGGTAAAGGTGTGACTCTTCTGCCCAAACAGAATCACATGCAGCATTCCAGTGGCCATTTACGATGGTTACTGATCCTGCTCCATCATTCCAGACAAACCGAATATCGACTAAAGAGGTATCAACAGGAATTATGAATTTGAACCAAACGTTCATGGTAAAATCAACGGGAGCACAAACAGTTTGCGGATCCTGTGAACTTCCATTTTTGGTGATCAGCGAGCATTGACCTGTCAGCTGAGAATGAGGCACCAAAAATGTGAGAAAAAAAATAGTTAGTAGTTTTGTGGTCCTCATGTTAATACCTTTTTCTGCGCTTTACTGCGCTGTAATATGCCCAAGCCGGTATTCTAATTCAAGAGGAATTCACCACTACGTGGCTTCCTGCAAGTATATTTTATTTAGTTAGTTACAGTAAGTAGTAATGCGTTATACGAAAAACAGGATAACATGGTTACGGCAAATACTGATATACAAGTATTAAGAGAGAGAGATCAGAAAAGTATCAAACTGAAAATTTGATTAAAAAAGATCGATTAAACCTTCGGGAATATCTGTATATAGGATTTTACTATCCTGATCAATATTGGTAAGGAACTCAGGTTGGAGCGGTATAAGAATTTCCCTTTTTTTATTTGCTATTTGTAGCAGAGGATTCAAATCAATTTCAATGATATCTTTAACTTTCCCAAGTTTACCTAATTTTTGGTCGGTTACGGTATAATCTTTAAGAAATGAAGGTTCCTGTATAATATCTTTATTTTGACGGATACGAATATTTTTCTTTAATATAAACAACCTGCATC
>CAYMQP010000441.1:0-2667 GCA_964392505.1 uncultured Bacteroidales bacterium | reverse complement strand
GCCGTAATGGGTTATATTGTTTCTGTTATTTTCCTGATAATTTCGCCATTCTTACGGGGATTAGGTGCAATTGAAGTCTCAATGACCCTTGTACTCATTCGTTTAGGATTTGGAAATGTGCAAGCAATTGCCATAACTGTTTTATACCGATTATTTGAATTCTGGATTCCATTGCTTGCAGGAGTTCTGGCCTTTCTTTCAAAACTGAATAAACTACTGATGCGTATCCTTCCTGCACTTTTCCTGATGGGCCTTGGAATATTAAATATAGTTTCTGTTTTAACGCCAGCTATTTCCGAAAGATTAATCCTTTTAAAAGATTTTTTACCGGTTCAGATAATTCATGCTTCCAATTATCTTGTCATGTTTGCAGGATTGTTTTTACTGGTAACTGCCGCTTTTATGCTGAAAGGTTTGAGGGCTGCATGGTGGTTTGCTCTTATTTTAAGCATTTTATCACTCATTGGTCATTTAACAAAAGCTATTGACTATGAAGAAGCGACTATTGCTCTGCTGGAAATTGTTGTTTTAATAGGAACTTACAAACAATACTATATCAGGTCGAATCCAAAATTACGAAATGTAGGACTCCAGACTTCTTTGCTTTTCACTATTGCAATATTCGTATACGGAATCATTGGCTTTTATTTAATAGACAAGAAGCATCTTAATATAGATTTCAGTTTTATACAATCGTTAAAGTACACGCTGCAAAACTATTTTTTAATCAGAAGTAGTGAGTTAGTCCCGGTCGATCCTTTTGCAAAATATTTTCTTTATTCCATTAATATTGGCGGATTTCTTTCTATTGCTTTTCTAATTTATACACTGGTTCGTGCCTATAAACCTCAAAAAAGTGTTTCAGATGAAGAATTGACTACGGCTAACAACTTACTGGATTCTTTTGGTAAATCATCACTGGATTATTTTAAGACCTATAGGGATAAAATTATTTTCTTCTCAGAAAACATGAAAGCATTTATCTCTTACCGTATTTCAGGGAATTTTGCTGTGGTGCTTGAAAACCCAGCAGCTAAAAATACTGGAGAATTTAAAAAATGTGTCAGCGAATTTGACAACTATTGTTATGATAACAGTTTGAAAAGTATTTATTACCGGGTTCCCGAAGAATCGATTGAAATTTATCGCAGACTTCGGAAAAAAGTCTTATTTATTGGACAGGAAGCGGTGGTTGATATTTCAACATTTAATCTTGAAGGAGGCAGTAAAAAATCGTTACGCAATGCTATAAATAAAGTTACTGAACAAGGTTATAAAGCTACAATACATGTTCCCCCCATAAAAGACGGCGTACTTCAGAAAATAAAATCGGTAAGCGACGAATGGCTGAATGGTATGAACAGAACCGAGATAGTTTTTTCTCAGGGTATGTTTATATGGGAAGAACTGAAAAAACAAACCATTATAACCGTGGAAAATGAGGAAGAAAAAATTATTGCCTTCCTGAACATTATACCGGAAAATGTAAAAGGCGAAGCCACGTACGATTTAATAAGGAAAACAAAAGATGCACCTAACGGTGTGATGGATTTTATTTTAATTGAATTCTTCAATTATCTGAAATCTCAGGATTTCAAATATGTAAATATGGGATTTGCCCCTTTAAGCGGCTTGAACGATCCTCATACTTTCCCTGAAAAGTCGATGAGATTCGCGTATGAAAAAATCAGGTCGTTTTCGCATTATAAAGGATTACGGGAGTACAAAGAAAAATTTAATCCTGTATGGTACAACAGATATCTGGTTTATCAGCACGATTACGATCTGCTTCGGGTGCCGGTTGTACTGGCAAATGTTATTAAACCGTAAGAAGATGAAAAATTATTCGAAATATATTACTTCTTCGGCCCTGGCGTGTATTATTGCTTGTATAGGAGAATTTGTATTTCTGTTTATTCTCGGGGCATATTATCGCGGTTACAGCCAGCTAAAAGATACAATGAGTTCACTAGGGGCATCGGATAGTCCTGTATCTGACGTAATTTCTATATGGTGGATTATTATGGGGGTACTTTTTATATTCTTTGGAACCGGATTTAAAAAAGCATTTTCCGATAAAGGCTGGTATGCCAAACTTGCTTCGTGGTTAATTATAATTTACGGATTAGGTGAGGGAATCGGTTCCGGTGCATTCAAGGCAGATCATGTCGCAACCGGACTTACAGCTTTTGCCATAATTCACGATATAGTGGGAGGAATTGGAGTACTTGCCGTTTTACTCCTGCCTCTCGTTATGCAAAAAGTAGTTGTTAAATACGAAATGCCTGTTTTCTATCGTATGTCACAACTTGTTTTTATAACGGGTATTATTACTATTCTGCTTTTTTTGTTCAGGTATTCACCCGATAAAAATAACTTTTTCGCAATTTATAAAGGCCTTTGGCAGCGATTGTTTATGCTGAATACTTATATTTATATGACGACCATCGCTGTCCTCATAATCAGAAGGCGGGCGAAGCAAATTACCAGCTCTCACTAATATAAAAGTTTTTGTTCCATAGTTTGTAACTTGTACCTTCCAGACACATTAAAACATATGATTATAACACAAGTGAAAGAATTGCGCCATTTAAAAAATTTTTTGATAAAACACAAACATAGAGTAAACTTGCCTTGCTTTTAGTCAAACTAACAGCATGTGTGAAT
>CAYMQP010000440.1:1979-2669 GCA_964392505.1 uncultured Bacteroidales bacterium | reverse complement strand
GCAGACACATGCGCTTTGCTTGATCTTTTCTCTTGTGCACAGGTGCGCTCAATCGCACTGTGGGTCGGAAGGGCATAGGCGAAACAGACCCAGGTGCAGGTGTGTAACTGCTGCCGTGTACGGCCCGCTCCGATACTGGCCAAGTCCCAGAAGCTGCTTTGTGTCTTTGAAGAACACTTCGATGGTCCACCGCGCATCGTATGCGTGGATCAGCCGGGCTGGGAAGAAGGAAGGATGATCGCTGACGATCACCACAGGGGTGCGCTCGCTGTTCTTTTTCGATATGACGATGCGGAGCATTCCCAGCTTGCTGACTTGTCTTCGGCCTGCGTCCACATATCGGTAATGGGCGCTGCCGTGTTCCTTGGGTATCCTGAGGGTTGATTTTGCCGTTCTCCGAAACAGCCTTCGTGCCCATTCTCCTGCTTTGAGTTTCCTGCGATGCAGAAACAGATTTCTATTTGCTTTGAGCGTTGACACGAAATGGAATCCCTGTGCCTGACATACCCGTACCACAAGAGGGCACAGATAGTAGGTATCGAATACCACGATTATGTTCAGCCCTTCGGGTGGCTGAAATTAACGGATGAGCTCGGCAGCCAGCTGGGTGATCTTTTTAAAGGGAACCTGAAGGTGATGAGAATCTTCTTTTTTCACCTATAAACGAACCTCAAAGGGAATCGTATGTCC
>CAYMQP010000440.1:0-1969 GCA_964392505.1 uncultured Bacteroidales bacterium | reverse complement strand
TGATATACTGATGACCTCACAAGGATTTTCCGCTGACATGGTCATGCAGCCAGCCTACTGCCGCCATCTTCTTTCCTCGTTTTCCCTTTTTGGAGTCGTCGATGATAAGGTACACGCTCTCTCCTCTGTTTGGGTTGAGCATCCCAAGCAGTTCATAGGCTTTCACCGTAAGCGCCTTCTCAGGGTTCCACCTTCCCACATGGAGGAAGTTGTTGAACCAGGTGCGGTGGGGAACTGCGTCGGAATCAAGATGTTGGTACAACGCCTGGATGTTCCACCGTTCCCAGGTGACGGCAATGAGGAGCACCAGCATTTTAAAGTATTCAAAATGTTGATAAAGGAATTGAGTTTCCAGGGAACTGAAAAAGTTGTTGAGCCCTGAGGGAAAACGTACGATCTTAAACACGAAAGGCAGCCTCCGATGGGTTTGGCATCTGACACCATTTTCATCGGATGGTTTGCCTTTTTATTTGACATTTTTCCCTCTTAATTTCATAAAAAGTCAGTCAATATGAGTTACTTAGTCAATCCAAAATAATTCTTTATAAAATATAATAAATTATATCTTTGACTAAAGTTGACTAATATGTTATTGTACTTAATACTATTTCGATTGAGAAATTTCATAATTCGAGGGTTAATTAAATATTTTGTAAATCAAAAAGTTTTTAATATCTATTATACATATGTTAAAGAAGATACAAGTACTTCGAAAAAAATTAATTGTGATTTTCATTTTTATTCTTGTTTATTTAGTATGCATAAGCTGTCAAATAACCTTCATCCCTCAACAAATTTTCTTAAAAAAGGATTCTATTGAAATTAAATGGGATCCTCCAGAACTACAGCAAACAAATGTTTCAATACCGGTGCAATCCTATAAGATATATTATAAAACTCACGGTAGCGATACATGGATTCTATTAAACGAAATACCTTACAGTGAAAAACCATACTTTAAAATCAATAAAAAAGAGCTTGAACCAGGTATGTATGATTTTGCTGTAAGTGCAGTCTATGAAAATTCCCGAGAATCAATACTGCATTCCTCTTTAGACAATACTGCCAAACCAACTTCTGGTTGGTATTTATTGTGGATACACTCCAATTAATTAATAATTTACTCAAATGAAACGGATAAAGATGATTTTTGTTATATTAATAATTTTTATTGCCAGAAATAATATATTTGCACAAGTAAATCAGGATATTGAAAGAATAAATAGGGTGCCCAAATCATTCCTAATAAATATTGATAATTATTTCCCTAAAGCAGGAGAAAAATTTACTGCAAAGGTAATAGCTATAGATGACTATGGCAATATTGTAAAAGGATATGAAGGGAAAGAGTTTATAATCAATGGAGGTGGAATAGCGCCTAATGGTACAAAAGCTGAATACAAAGCTATAGATGAAGATGGCTGGGAAGATGGTATGAGGATATATTCTGTGATATTGTATAAGGCCGAAAAGATGACCCAGCTTATTGCACAAGATGGGATTATTATTAGTAAATCAGCACAAATAATGGTTATGGCTGGTATTGAGGAGGAGATAGTTATAGTAGGAGGAAATAATCAATATGCAAAGGCAGGGATAGATGTAACGCTGGATGAGGCACAGGATTTAACCGTAATAGTGTATGATGCCTGGAAGAACCCTGTTGATGGGGTAATGGTAACTTTTCAGAATGCGACTAAAGGAAGTACATTTGATACAGACGAGAGGATTGCGGGTCAGCAGAGGACGAAAATTACAACTGATGGTGGAACAGCAGATTGTGATACTTGGATACTTGGAGAGAAGATTGGGGAATATCAGATAGAGGCATCAATAAAGAGAGGTTCTAACCCTACTGTGATATTTAATGCAAATGTTACAATGAGAAAGTATAATTTGGGGGTGATATTTAATACGAGCGAAAATACTTTAGGTATTAATAGTTATCAAGGTGGTCTTGGATTTAAGT
>CAYMQP010000439.1:0-2702 GCA_964392505.1 uncultured Bacteroidales bacterium | reverse complement strand
CCCTGATACCGGGTGCCAAATCGGCACTGACTTTCAAATTGGCAGTCGGAAGATTAAAGCCCTTTCCCAGCGGGATAAGACTACTATCGGCATGATGATTCAGCACCTGGTATTGCATGGCAAAATCGGCACCAACATCTACCCTGATTTTTTCAAATTCTTCACCCGTGAGCTGGGGTGCTTCAAACTGGCTGAATGCAATGTTCGTAACACATAAAATTTCTGCAACTAAAAATGTAGTTTTTTTCATATTTAAAGCTTTAATTAATGAATTATTTTTTTGCTAACTAACCTGTCAGGCAATACTTAGCTTAATTGAAACTGAAGAACAAATGAAACTATTACCTCTTCGCCGGTCTTTAACACTCCCATCATTGCGGTTGGGGGCTTAATATTAAAATCGGCCATATTTATTTGTTTCGATCCTTTTATGGTGATAGTATTACCTCCGTTGCTCCCTGTAAATTCGACCCGGATGCGTTTTGTAAATCCGGCCATGTTTAAATTACCTGTGAGAACCCCGGAAAACTTATGATCGTTTGTGATAAGTTTTTCGATCGTAATCATATCAAAAACAATTTCCGGATGCTGTTCGACCCGGAGTGCATTATGCGTTTTACTGGTCATAATGGTGTAATCGCTGACAATAGAAGCCGACTGACATACAACACCGACATTGTGTATACCCGTAACCTTATTGTCGTTTAAATCAAGCGTAAAGTTCACATTAAACTCTTTAACTTGCTCTTCCCAATCGTGTACTGTCGATGTTCCGGCTATGGTGATCGAACTTTTCTCTGGAAGTAATTTTACTTCCTCTTGTGCTATGCTTGTAACGGAAATGCCCGTCAGAAATAAGGCTATCATTAATCTTTGAAACATTCCTACCATATCGTCATATATTTTATCCTATTAATCCTAGTAAATTAGTAGTGTAAAGATAAAAATAATATTTTATTCTGAACCAAATGCTAAAATTTTTTTTATGATTTTTCTCAATAATGCAGGTAAAGGAGCTATAAGTTGATAAATGACGGAAGTGAGAAGTTTACTTGCCGGAAAAGCAGATTTATTCAACCTGTACTAAAAATGATTTCTATTGTATAATTTTAAACCGGTTTATTTTAAAACTATACAGTATTATGTATTATTATTTTTTTGCCCAGATAAGGATCAACGACGAAAAGGTTTATCAGAAATACCTCGATAAAGCCGGTGCTGTATTCTCGAGGTTCAAAGGTGAATACCTGGCGGTGGATAATGATCCTCAGGTGCTGGAAGGTAACTGGGATTATACCCGTGCCGTGCTGATCCGTTTCGATAGTAAGAAACACTTCGAAAACTGGTATTATTCTGCTGAATACCAGGAAATCCTGAAGCATCGCCTCGAAGCTTCCGATTGCGATACTATACTGGTACAGTGTATGGAATAGTGATTTACCAAGGAATTAACAAACCTCACCGTTAGTTGTTGATAACTTGTTAATATTTGAACGGAAAAAAAGCGGTGACATTTTCCGTGTTAGCTGAACTAAACGTCAGGTAACTTTTAAAACAAGTACCCGATATAGCAAGAGAGATAATATAAGATTTTACATATGGTGGCAGTATACGGGTGTACAGTATTATGATAATGCTTTTATTATTTCGCAATTCTCTCAAAATCAAGTAATACTGAAGCAAAGGAAATCTGAAACCTGATATATTTACACCCTCTGTCAACGTCCGCCCCTGTGTTATTTTATGCGGGGCTGTTTTTAGTTTTTAAAATCCTGTTGATTTTCACAGTGTGAAATTGTAATTTGCAGGTTAAATAGAAAGCGGGTATAAACGCAACTCCGATTTTAATTTATCACCCAGATTTTGGAGGTATAAATGATAAAAAACCTATAAGCCTATTTGATCAACTACAAAATGATTATTTTTAAAAAATAAAAACAATGAAGAAGGATCTTTTTGACCGGATAACATTCCATATTAGTATATTATATAGTATAAGTTGACCGACTATAAACAAGTTGGTGGCAATTCGTCTTATAAACACGCTGAATTGATTTAAAAAGGATAATCAATTCAGGATTTTGTTTATTAAATTCGGTTGCTAATGAAATTTACAAAATACTGATTGACTGTAATTTATGATTTTGTAAATTTACCGTTAGTCAGAATTTTAGACAAACTTGAAATTATTTAATGACAATTAAATCAATTATGAAACATACAACTATTTTCCTTGTTTTTTTTGTATTATCTGGCATTGTAGCTAATGTACAGGCACAATTACCCGTTAAGCCGCTTGCCACGCAATCGGAATTGTTGAAAAGCGATAATCCAAAATATGCTGTAAATAAAAAACTTGTTTATGACATGTGGCGGGAGTTTATAGAAGCTGGACATATGGAAGTGGCAGAAAAATATTTTAATGAAACTTATATGCAACATAACCCCAATGCTCCAACGGGCAGAAAAGCTTTAGTAGAGTTCTTTTCGAAATGGGCAAAACCACAAGCTGTATCTGACACTATCAAAAGTCAGGTTGTTGCCATTTTAGCGGAAGGAGACTTAGTAGTAATAAGTTTTGTAAGTGAGAGAACTAACCCGAATGACATAAACAAGAAGTATACGACAACCTGGTTTGATATGTTCCGAATTGAAAATGGTAAAATTGCTGAACATTGGGATTCTTCAGAAAAAATGAAACT
>CAYMQP010000438.1:0-2734 GCA_964392505.1 uncultured Bacteroidales bacterium | reverse complement strand
ATTTACGATTGCCTCTTTTTTTACTTCGCCATAGGCTTCGTGCGATTTCAACTCAAAATCGAAATCATCACCAACCTGCAAACCATCGATATATTCTTCAAATTTGGGTAATAGGTTGCCAGCACCAAATAAGAATGTCAATGGATTTTCAGTTGTAAGGGTTTCAATAATCTCTCCTTCAGGGTTGTCAAGTCTTAACTCGTAAGTGAGCGATACCACCTTTTCTTTTGATATTATCATATCTATTAGATTTTAGTAAGCCGCAAAAATAGGTATTATTGAAGTAATATGTCGGTTAAACATGAATTAATTGTAATTTGTTCGTGATAATAAATCCTGACAAATAAGCCTCTGATCTATTATTATATTTTAATTATTAATATTATAAGCAACAAAATTGGATGTGTATAAACAATATTTTTTATCTTTTCATCGACTTTCTATGAATAAATACCCAGGATTAAAAAAATGCAACCATAAACAGCAATTTTTGTCGTTATACTATGTTGAACTATAAAACTAACAGCCATGAAAAACCGGATAATAGCATTAGTAATATTAGTGTTTTGCGTACTTGGCGCAAACGCACAGATAAGCTTTGGAATTCGCGGTGGAATTAATTCCAGTAACATCAATCTTAGAGACTTTGATGGTGGACAATACAGATTGGAATATGCTAGGGGCGGATTAGGATTTCATATCGGGGGTATGGCACAAATTAAATTGTTAAATGTATTTATTCAACCTGAATTGCTCTTCACAAGAACAAAAAGCGACATTTCTATAGCTACATTTAATAGTGTCGATGTGGTCTGGAACGATCCGGAATGGGATGAACAACGTTTTAATAAAATCGACATTCCGGTAATTGTCGGTGTAAAACTCGGACCAATAAAGCTGCAGGCGGGCCCTGTGGCTACGATGATGCTTGGATCGAAATCCGATCTTCTCGATGATTATAGTATCAAACAGGAATTTTCAGGAGCAACTATAGGATACCAGGCCGGTGTTGGGCTGGAACTGGCCAATCTACTTCTCGATGTAAAATATGAAGGAAATCTGAGCAAACTTGGCGATGGTATTATGATAGCAGGAACTCCTTATAATTTCGATCAGCGAATGAATCAGTGGATACTCAGTATCGGATTTCTTTTCGGGAATTAGAGGCTTGATTTGAAATATATGTGATAAAATTTCAGAATATTTGTCTTTAGAGATTTAATACCCTTATTTGGTTTTATCTGTTAATTATAACAATATTTTACAATCACTTTCTTTCTATTTATAAGTGTTGTGTTTATAATTGTTGTTAAAAGCATTTATACTATTTCAAAAGAATAGACTTTTTTGGGTACATTTAAATTCAATTTATTCTGACTTCCATTTCAAACTTTATGCGTATTGATTATTATGTGTTACACCATTGAAATAAACCTCACCCGCGAACAACTCGAGAAACGTTTTAATGCCCAGCTTGATAAGCATTTACCTTACAGGAAGCAAAACCGCGTACAGGCATTTGCACTTCCCTATTGCCCCGTTGTTTGTGCCGATGAGCCTGGAAAGATCAAACTCTATAAATGGGGCCTTATTCCTTCGTGGAGCCGCGATGAGCAGTATGCCAAAGAGATACGCATGAAAACTTTTAATGCGAAAGCCGAAACCATAACCCAAAAGGCATCGTATCGCCACCTGATAAAAGAGAAAAAATGCCTTGTATTAACCAACGGATTTTACGAATGGCAGGCACGAGGAAGAGAAAAGCAACCCTATTTTTTAAATGTAAAAGATACCGAGGCTTTTGCGCTGGCTGGATTATATGACCAGTGGACAAACCGTATTACGGGTGAAATGCTGGATACCTTCACCATAATAACTACGGCTGCAAACCCTTTACTTGCTAAAATCCATAATACTAAAAAGCGTATGCCGGTTATTCTGAAACAGAACGATGAGGATAAATGGATCGATCCGGACCTACCCCTTGAAAAAACCTTAAGTTATCTTAAACCGTTCGATGAAAAACAAATGATTGCCGAAGAGGTGGATAAAGCATTATTTCAGCGGAAAAAAGAAATAGAATGATAGTATGGGCAGTGAGCTTCTTTAAATTCATTCTAAATAACCACAGAGAAGGGTTATTTTTTTATATTACTGATAATTAATTAAAAGAAATTTTTTATTATTCTGTGTTAAACCTAACCTATACTACCATGAAAAAATTTTACCTCCTTACCTTTAGTTTCTGTTTTATGACCTTTTCAACAGTTTGGGCCCAAAAATCTTTTATGAAATATGGCAAAATCGATGAGGAAGAACTTAAAATGACTAGTTATGCGAACGACACCTCGGCTGGAGCAGTTGTACTGGGTGATTATGGTGTTACCCGATTCGCAATTAGCGAAGATGAGGGCTTTTATTTGACTTATACACGTCATATACGAATTAAAATTCTGAAAAAAACAGCTTTCGATTGGGCCGATTTTATTATCCGCCTTTATGTTGGCCAGGGAGGCAGAGATGAAGAAGTAACCATGCTGAAAGGCTGTACATATAAACTCGAAAATGGGAAGGCAGTGAAATATAAACTGGGGCGTAGTGCGATTTTCAGAGAAACGGAAGATAAGAATCATAAAGTTGTCAAATTTACCATGCCCAATGTCAGGGAAGGTTCTGTTCTTGATGTAAGTTATTCAGTTAGTTCACCTTTTACCTTTACATTGAACTCTTGGTA
>CAYMQP010000437.1:0-2736 GCA_964392505.1 uncultured Bacteroidales bacterium | reverse complement strand
AAGGGAAAATGCTATGATATTATTTTGATAATGAGCAAGGAATTTGGGAAAACGGCTCGCGGTTTGCGGCGTACGGTGCGCGGTGCGGGGTCCTGGGGTCTTGACGTCCCGATTAACGGGAGCAAATTTTGAATAATATATAAGTGTTCGTACGTTTAACCTACGAACCTACAAACCTTCGAACCCTCATACCTTCGTACCGTCGAACCGTCGCACCGTCATACCACCACCAACAAGAAATTCCGATTACGTTAATAATGATGCAGAATTTCTATCAAGATAAATCCATGTTGTATTATGTTGTTGCAAAACAGATGCTGGTACATCCGGAGTAACCGGTCCTGATACAACATCCTTAACTGCTTTTGCTTTACGCAAATCCGGGACACTACATATAATAGCTTTCGATTTCATAATCTGCTTTATCGACATACTAATTGCTTTTTCAGGGACTTCATCCAAAGCAGCAAACCATCCTTCACCCAGTTGTTGTCTACGACAAACCTCATCCAGTTTTACAATTAAATATGCTTCTTCTGTTTCAAAATCAGCAGGAGGGTCATTAAAGGCTAAATGACCATTCTCACCGATACCGACAAAAGCAACATCAATAGGTCGTTTACTTATTAAATCACCCAAACGGGAACATTCCTTAGCCGCATCAGTTTCGCCATTTATATAATTAAACTCTTTCGGTGAAACAATATCAACAAACCGTTCTTTTAAATATTTACGAAACGATGCAGGATGTTTTCGGGATATGTCAATATACTCGTCAAGATGAAAACCTGTAACTTTAGACCAGTCAATATCCTCTTTTACTAACTCATTCAACATCTCAAACTGTGATGTCCCGGTTGCAACAATAATATTTGCCTCTCCCCTTTCAGAAATAGCTTTGCGAATTAACCCGGCACCTTTGATAGCTGCTTCTTTACCCAATAATTCCTTTGTATCTGAAATAATAATTTCCATAATTTTATTTCTTAATTATCTTTATTATAATTAATTATACATTTTTTAGAAAAAATCAACAATAGCAAAATATGCAGTTAATAAGCTGAACAATACAACGGCAGCCAGGCCTATGTTTATTCCCGGACGGGCAACATATTTGTTCATTAATGACTTTCGGTTAATCAGTATAAAAATAGGAATTGCCACAGCAGGCAGTATAAGTGCCTGAAATGCCTGGGCAAACACCATTAATACTGGCGGAGTTGTCTCAATAAACTGGCTGCCGAAACCGAATAAAATTCCTATAAGTCCGAGAATGCGGTACATAGGTGAATGGATATTGCGTTCTTTACCTGTAAAATCACTGATCAACCATGGTGCTATCAAGATAATTGGAAAAACAGTAGAGATACCAGCTCCGACAATTCCCAGGATAAGAACAAAGGCAGCTATTTTCCCGCCGATTGGTTGAAAGAGACTTACCATTTCCACTGTATTTGTCAGATCCAATCCCATAATATGTAAAGTTCCTGCAGAAACTGCCATTATGACTATGCTAAGAAAAAACATCATCGAAGCCGAAGCTGCTGCATCTTTTTTCTCATTCTTCAAATTCTTTATAGTCCAACCCTTTTCAGCCACCACCGTACTACGCATAATAAATACAGCCGCAGAACAGGTTGTGCCTGCTATAGCGGCAATTAATCGAAAAGATCCAGGCTTATCAGGAATATTTGGAATAAGACCGTTTATTATTGCCGGAATAGTTGGTTTGACCATAATAAATACAGCCATAAAAGAAAAAGCCATTAAGATCACGAAAAAAGTAAGTACTTTCTCAAAAGTTTGATAAATACCTTTCCACAGTAAAAAGTATAAGGTAACCACTAAAACCAGGGTTATCCAGAATGTACTAAAATCTGCACTGCCGAATAAAAGTCTTATGGCTTCCTGCAAAAGATCGGTTACAATTCCAAAAATGCCCATAAGTGAAAGCAGTTCACCAACAACAAGAGCAATGATTATATAGATTGCCAGGACACTACCATAAGTAAAATTATTTTTAATATTTAACAAGGCTGTTCTACCGGTAACAAGAGTCGTCTTACCATAAGCCACCATTAGAATGTAAGTGAAAATACACGATAAAACCAGGGCCCAGGTTAAGGTCATTCCGTGTTCAGCACCCACTTTAGCCATTGTTGTAACACTTCCGGTGCCAATATTGTATCCGATTAGAAATAAACCGGGACCTATCGCACTTAGTCCTATAAGTATTTTCCTGATAACCTTATTATCTTTCATATAACTATCGCTTAATAATTATCGCGCAACTATCTCAATTAATTTAATGTATTATTTTAAAACTAAAGTTGGCAATTAGAAGTAATTTTTATTGCAATTCTGAGGTTTTTTCAAACTTATTTTAGTTCCAACAAATTAAATAATTTTCTTCTTTACCGGATCCCATTCAACTCTTCTTTTTTCAAGATATGATTTATTATTAGAAATTTCCTATCTTGCATTTGTTCGCTGCATTTTGGATATGTGTGCCCTTTACATGAATAAATATCGGATCGGGTCGAAACGGCTTAAGGGATATGATTATACATCACCCGGAAAATATTTTATTACGATTTGTACAAAAAATAAAATCCCCTATTTCGGAAAAATTGAAAATGGGGAAATGGAATTATCATATTGTGGTGAAATTGCAGAAAAATTCTGGCTGGAGATTCCAAATCATTTCCCATCAATTGAATTGGATGAATTCATTAT
>CAYMQP010000436.1:0-2745 GCA_964392505.1 uncultured Bacteroidales bacterium | reverse complement strand
TGTATTTCCACCAGAAGCATCTTCGTCTTCCGCGCAAACTCCGATAATAATATAGTTCCCTGAAATACATACAGGCCTGCCAAAAAAATCAAGGGCGGCTCTGTCGGAAGCAACAATTTTTTGGATTTCATTCCAGTCGCCACTGGCATTACGTTCAAAAATATAAGCCGAACCAGATTCGGGAAGGGTATTTCCGCCTGAAGCATCCTCATCCTCATTAAGAGCTCCAATAACAGCTTTATTACCAGATATACTCACTGAATATCCAAATTGGTCCCATATATCCCTGTCAGAGGCAACAAGCTTTTGAACCTGGTTCCAGTTTCCATCACCATCACGCTCGAAGATATAGGCAGAGCCAGCACCTTCTATTGTATTTCCACCAGAAGCATCTTCGCTTTCAGAATCAGCACCCACTATAATAAAATTACCAGATATACTTACTGAACTACCAAAATAATCTCCAGCGGTTCTGTCAGCAGCTACTATTTTCTGAACTTCATTCCAGATCCCGCTACCATCGCGTTCAAAAATATAAGCTGAACCTGAACAAAGCATTGTATTTCCTCCTGAAGCGTCTTCGTCTTCCTCCTCAGCACCAATAATGGCATAATTGCCTGAGATGCTCACTACATAGCCAAAAAAGTCATCAGCTGCACGGTCGGAAGCAACGATCTTCTGCACTTGGTTCCAGCTCCCATATTCATCCCGCTCAAATATATAGGCTGAACCGGCAGCATCCACAGTATTTCCACCCGATGCATCCTCATCTTCAGCGAAGGCTCCCACTATGAGGAGATGTCCAGAAATAGTAACCGATTTGCCAAAATTGTCACTTTGAGCTCTATCGGAGGCAACAATTTTCTGCTTTTCCACCCAGGTTCCATTGCCATCGTATTCAAAAATATAGACTGAACCAGCGTTATAAATGGTATTTCCTCCCATTGCATCTTCATCTTCGAAACGAGCACCTACAATAGCATAATTACCATCGATACTGACTGAACGCCCGAATTGATCATCAGCAGCTCTATCCGAAGCAACAATTTTTTGAACCAGATACCAGTTGCCCATATCATCTCGCTCAAATATATAGGCTGAACCGGCTCTATCCATTGTATTTCCGCCGGAAGCATCCTCATCTTCAAAATTAGCACCTATAATAGCGTAATTACCTGATATGCTAACCGATTTACCAAACCAGTCGTCAGGAGCCCTATCGGAGGCCACAAGTTTAATAACCTCACTATAATCCTGAGAATAGGTTATAGTATTTATCAGCATTAAAGCCGATACAATTAAAGTTAACTTTGTTTTCATTTGGTTGTATTTTAGGTAAACATTTAAATTCGTTCCCAAGTAATCCTATTGAATGATAATCTTCTCAGTTATAATTTGATCATCTTTTGATATTGTGATAAAGTAGACTCCTTTATCCAAGCCAAATGTTTCATATGTTGTGCGATGGTTATTTGCTACAAATTCTTGAATCAGAATTCCTGAGCAATTATATATGCGGATATTTGACCCTGCTTCAACAAATATATCCAGATAAGCTGTAGCAGGATTAGGTACTATTTTTCTATCATTCTTATTTGATAATTTAGATACTCCTGAAGATACTTTCTTTATTAAACTAACATTATTAAATCCAACCCATGTTGTTTCCAGTCCTATTTCCAGGGCAATTTTCATTGAAGAAAAAACAGTGCTCATAGGAAAATCAAATGAAAATGTCTGTGGGCTTGTAGTGAGTTCGACCAGTTCATCGAGCAGTATAATGTAATCACCTTCATTTTGACCGAAAAACACATGGCAGGACATATTATCCAACTCTCCCCATGCATCGAATTCAAGTGTATAAGTTGCTCCCTCATCTAACATAGAAAGTTGTGCGGCATTTAATGCCTGTTCAATTTGAACATGCCACCATTGTGGTGATGAAGTAAGATAAGTTGGAGTAAGTATACATGTTCCATCAATTAATTGGTATGTGCCTATTGCATCCAGATGCCAGGCATTGTAAAAGTTCCATGGACTTAGTACACAGGTTTCAAAACTACCGTTTTCAATTACATTATCAGGATCAGAGGTATAATCGGCCTCACACGATTCAAAAATATAAGCTGAACCGGCTTCATTTATAGTATTTCCTCCTACAGCATCTTCATCTTCCATATAAGCACCTACGATACTGTAGTCACCTGATATGCATACGGAAATGCCAAAATAATCATCTATCTCTCTATCGGAAGCAACTATTTTTTGTACTTCATTCCAATCACCATTTACATCACGTTTAAAAATATATGCCGATCCTGCACCCAGGATACTATTTCCACCCGTAGCATCATGTTCATCATATTCAGCTCCGACAATAGCGTAATTATCAGAGATACAAACTGAATAGCCAAAATAATCATAATCATCTCTATCAGAGGCAACTATCTTCTGTACTTCATTCCAATTTCCACCAGCGTCACGTTCAAATATGTATGCTGATCCTGCTCCTACATATGTATATCCTCCGGTAGCATCTTCTTCTTCCGCAGGAGCTCCTACAATAATGTAATCGCCAGAAATCCATACTGAATACCCGAATTGATCATTAGCCTCTCTGTCAGAGGCAACAATTTTCTGTACTTCATTCCAGTTTCCACCGGCGTCACGCTCAAATATATACGCTGATCCTGCATCAGACATTGTATTCCCTCCTGAAACGTCTTCGTCTTCATGGTATACACC
>CAYMQP010000435.1:0-2752 GCA_964392505.1 uncultured Bacteroidales bacterium | reverse complement strand
TTAAATGTGACTGAAAGTGGATATTATTCTTGCAAGGTTTATATCGACGGGTGCAAGGAAGCATCATATTATGATTGTGATTATGGGTATGCAACTGTTAACCCTCCCTGCAGCAGTCCGAATTCCGATGTGCCGGATAATTCAGGAACAGGTTCTGTCACCATGAGCTGTACCGCATCTGGTGGTTCAGGTGGTAGCTACCTATACAAATGGTACAGCGGTACTGCTTGTTCAGGAACTGTCCTGGGTACAGGTTCCACATTAAATGTGACTGAAAGTGGATATTATTCTTGCAAGGTTTATATCGACGGATGCGAGGAAGCATCATATTATGATTGTGATTATGGTTATGCAACCGTTAACCCATCTGGAATAGAAAATGTAATATTAAATTCTATATTAATATATCCAAACCCATCTAAAGACAAATTATATATAAAACCTTGTTCGAACTTGAATTCTAGGTTGATTATTTCCTTATATGATAATACTGGAAGATTAATATTTTCAGATATAATTGATTACCTATCAGCTAATGAATCATATGCTATTGATATTTCATATTATAAGTATGGTTTATATGTACTACGGCTAAACACGACCAAATCAATAAGGATTGAAAAAGTAATTAAATACTAGCTAACTAGAAAGATGTTTGTTCAGCTCGAGTATGCGGAATCGTTCTATCGATTACACTGCTAGGCATGCAAGTTCGGGTAGTTATCATTTGCCTTCATAATGCTTTGGTTGAGGGCCTCCTTGTGAATGGAAGCACCAAAAGCACCACCTAAACCTTGAATAAGTATCCAAAATCCATCCATGAAGGCATTAACCCTGGCGACCTTCTCATCATTAGCCTTGTGTTTAACGTATGATTCTTTCATACGGTTTATTCATCCTTGTATTTGAAATTGGAGTAGAGAGGGCCTTGTTGACGAACAGGTACTGGACCTGAGTTGATACTTAAGCCCGGGAATACTGTTTCCTAGGTATCTTAACACTCTTCATGGTGTTGAAGAGATGGCTGCGGGGAGTCGAACTTTAGATTATACTCTATTGATTTATTGTGTCTTACAATATTTCTAACAAAACTGGTATCCGATTAGGTATCTTTCTTGACTATAATCACAACAATGCATTCTCCTCAAGTCACCTAGTATCCCGTTAAAGTTCAACCTGATATTTGGCTTCATAATAGCAAACGATTCGCTGAACCCTGAATTATCTCTGATGCTATCGATAAGTGGAACATTCCTGATTTTTTTAAGTGCTCAATCAACCTGGTGCCAACAACAATTCTATTAACTGCTTTAAAACCTATGATTAATGTGATATACTTACTTAATTTTTTCTATTTTACATATGAAGATATTCGTTGAATATGAATCATGTTAGGTAAGCCATAAATATACAGTTATATAAAATTAATCCTCCAATCTAAAACTCTTATCTAAGATGCCCAAATGTCCCGAATGCAAACAAAAAGTCAGTAAGCATGATGATTACTGTCCATATTGTGATGAACCCATACCAAAATCTACTATTGTTACATGTGGAAGATGTGATGGAACTGGAGAAATTGAAGGATTCTTCGGATGGAAGAAGTGTAATGTATGTGGAGGAAAAGGTAAAGTGAGAGTGTAGTTTATGTAATTTTCTTTTAATTGACGTAATTTGATAATTATAAGCTTGTATATTTTACAACCATAATTCGATTATTCTCATTGATTTAAACGTATTTAAAATCTAGATCCTTTCCCGATAGGGCAATGTAGTCTAGGGTTCATCTATAACTTCCTTTAAACCTTGTCAATAGGGTTCCTGATCCATGGATATCAACTTTCTATAAAAATATCCAGGATTTGATTGAACTCAAATAAATATAGTCACTTTAGTGTTGAGCTTATTAAATAATGACTATTTTCTAGGTATGAATAAAGTCTTATAAGATGAAAATACTTGTCTTTAGCATGGGGCCAATATTTAAAACTCATGTACATGGTGGTTCACAAAAAATACTCCGTGCCATTGTTGATTACCTCGGGAAGTCAGGTCATAAAGTTACCGTATTATGTACCAAGAGATCAGATAATTTCGAATCCTTTCACATTAACTCAAATGTAATAGTAAAACCAGTACTGAAATTTCGAGAAACATACCCTGAACCTCACAATATACCTGCTTACAGATTACAACATACCTTAGAACTTATAGTTGATGAAATCAATAAGCATGAAGTATTATACATACATGATGGCGAGTTATTATTCCCCAATATTTATGAAAATATCCCGTCAGTGATCTCCTTACGAGATTTTATTTATCCTGATACGCTTATTGGTGGATTTCAATTTACAAGAGATAAGCTCTTGCTAAACTCACAATATACCTTAAACTGCGTCACGTCAACAGTTGGAGCACTATATCCTGATCTACATAGAAGAACAATAGTAATTCCAAATGGAATTGATATAAAATATTTCTATCCAAGTGATCCGAAACCAGCCCGAAAATTCTTAAATATTAATGATAATATAATTCCAATTATTATCCCACATAGACCAGATAGTCGTAAAGGATTTCAAGAATCAATATATGCTTTTGCTGAATTTCTTAATACTACAAAAAAACCCGACAATTTTAGATTGTTAGTACCTATATGGATTGATCAAAGAGTAAATAACAAAGAATCTTCCGGATATAATCATGTATATAAAGATCTTTTAAGGTTAGCAAAAAGCCTATTGATAAA
>CAYMQP010000434.1:0-2756 GCA_964392505.1 uncultured Bacteroidales bacterium | reverse complement strand
TTATTCCCGGGTGATCTTTGG
The DNA here is from genome assembly GCA_964392505.1 of uncultured Bacteroidales bacterium. Lineage (GTDB taxonomy): Bacteria > Bacteroidota > Bacteroidia > Bacteroidales > UBA10428 > UBA10428. Next base: position 2,735 of record CAYMQP010000434.1, on the reverse strand, counting down.
TTGAATCGACCATCGGGATCAGAGCATTATTAATATAACTATTTAGTACGACAGTGTCCTCGAGCAGGGCCCTGTTTTGCGTCAGGTAGGGTTCCCCGGTTGTAAGGCGAAGCATATCGTGGGACCAGAGAGATAGTAGCACTCCTACATCGTACTTATAGGCACTATCGAGAATTTGTTTCAGATCATCAATAGCATCATCACCTGGCCCGTACACTGTATCACCTCTGAATTCAGGAGTGGACGTGCCGTCAGTATGTAACCAAACACGTATACAGTTTGCACCGTAATCGTGAGTTTCCTTAAACAATTTTCCGAATTGTGTAAAATCTGTTTCACCGGGGCCAATGTCATGTGCAAAATCTACCCATGCAAGATTGGCGCCGCTAAGAAAAAGTTGCTGTCCGTTATATTCTATCCTATCATTCTGACCATAGTCCGAAAGAATTATAATTATAACAAAGACAAACGTTAATAGGATCCTCATAATATACCTCCTTTTTCATACAAAATAATAACAGATTATCCTAATGGTATATTAATTATGTAACATAAATTACTAATAAAGCGGAAAAATCATCCATTCATAGACTATTAAAAATTGAAAACAAATTACTTTTTCTTTATAATCGAAAAGGACAAACAATACTTCTCTTTCTTCACCGATAAAAATTCGCTGTTTACCGATAATCTGCCTGAGCAAACGTATGAGTCAAGGCTATTCATTACGAATATTTTATCTTTGCTAGTTAATTAAATACAAAGAAAATGAAAAAATCGTCAGTACTATTAGTTGCAATTGGCAGTGTAATTGGAGTTATTGTATTAATAGCTCTAGTATTCTTCCTTTATTATAAGGGTATATACAATAAGGAATTAAAGCTGAACCAGCAGGTTAAACAGCAATGGGCCAATGTGGAAAGCTCATATCAGCGCCGGGCCGACCTGATACCCAACCTCGTGAATACGGTTAAAGGTTATGCCGATTTCGAGAAAGAAACGCTTACCAAGGTGATCGAAGCCAGAGCTAAGGCAACCTCTGTTAATATTAATGCTGAGAACCTAACACCGGAAACCTTCCAACAATTTCAGCAGGCACAGGATGGACTTTCATCAGCACTTTCGCGACTTATGGTAGTGGTGGAACGATATCCCGAATTGAAAGCAAATCAAAATTTTTTGGAACTCCAGGCCCAACTTGAAGGAACTGAAAACCGAATTAATGTGGAGCGCAACCGATTTAACGAAGCGGTTGGAAACTACAACTCCTTTGCTCTACGTTTTATAGTTCAGATATTATTCAATTTTGAAGAAAAGCCTTATTTCAAGGCTAGAGAAGGAACTGATGTTGTTCCTTCTGTTGAATTTTAAGAAAATGCAACATGAAAACTGCAGAACAGTTATTTACCAGCGAAGAGAAAAAGGAAATCCTTATCGCAATAAAAGTTGCCGAAAAGAATACATCAGGAGAGATAAGGGTACATCTTGAGAACAAATGTCCCGGAGAGGTTCTCGACCGTGCAGCTTACCTTTTTGAAAAGCTTAAAATGCATAAAACCGAAAAGCGCAATGGCGTACTTTTTTATTTGGCTGTGGTCGATAAAAAATTTGCCATACTTGGTGACGGTGGAATTAATTCAGTTACACCTGATGATTTTTGGGATAAAATTAAGGATACAATGGCCTTGCTGTTTTCCGAAGGTAAATTTGCCGATGGTTTAAATAAGGGTATACAAATGGCTGGTGAAGCACTTAAAAAGCATTTCCCTTATCAGACTGATGATATAAACGAACTTCCAGATGATATTTCATTTGGGAAAAACTAGGATTATGAAGAAAACCAGCACTTTAATTATTTTATTACTATTGGCAGGAATAAGCATTTTCGCTATTAAAATTCCCGATAAGCCTTATCCTCCCCGTCTTGTGAACGATCTGGCGGGAATGTTCAATCAAAGCGAGGTGTATTCTCTTGAACGTAAGCTTGAAGATTTCAGCAATCGCACCAGTACACAAATTGTTATTGTTACAGTTAAGGATTTATCTGGTGAGGATAAAGCTATGGTTGCTACTGAAATTGGTCAGCAATGGGGAGTTGGATCAGCCAACTTCGATAATGGTATCGTATTACTAATAAAGCCTAAAACTGCTGACTCGAAAGGAGAAATCTTTATAGCTACAGGATATGGCCTCGAAGGAGTTATCCCCGATGCCATTGCCAAACGTATTGTGGAACACGAAATTATACCCAGTTTTAAACAAAACGATTACTATGGAGGTGTTGAAAAAGCCATAAACACAATGATGCAGCTTAGCCTTGGAGAATATTCGGCTAAAGAGTACGAAGAACGAACAGCGAACAATGAAATCCCTCCTGGTGCTATTTTTGGGTTGGTAATTCTTTTCTTTTTCTTTTTTGGTCTTATTGGTCGTGCCGGTCGTTTAGGACGCCGATCTATGGGACGTAATCTTCCATTTTGGATATTACTTTCTATGTTACTGGGTTCAGGCTCACGTGGCCGTGGAAGCTGGGGTAATTTTTCTTCAGGAAGTGGTGGTTTTGGTGGTGGCGGCGGCTTCGGAGGATTTGGTGGTGGAGGCTTTGGCGGCGGTGGCGCCGGAGGAAGCTGGTAATTGCCTCATGCTAGATGTTAGGTGCAAGGTGCTTGGTGCAAGTTTATGGTTAGTCAATGCCTAAATAGTGTTGACTCTTTTTTGTTTGATTTTTACTTTTT
>CAYMQP010000433.1:0-2787 GCA_964392505.1 uncultured Bacteroidales bacterium | reverse complement strand
TTGCTAAACCGTTCACGTAGTCCTTTTCTGATAGATATGATATTATCGACACGCGCCCGTAACAGCGTAATATCGAAAGGTTTAACAATATAATCATCGGCTCCGGCATCGATACCGGCTATTTGGTTCTCGCGCGAGGTTAAGGCAGTAAGCATCACGACCGGTATATGTGAAGTCCGTTCATCCTTTTTAATTTTTCGGCAAAATTCCCTTCCATCCATAAGTGGCATCATCACATCGGCAATAATAACATCCGGTACAGTTTCGAGGGTAATCTCCCATCCCTCAATACCATTCCGGGCCGTCAATACCTGATACTCGGGTTCGAAATGGTGAGTTAAAAATTTTTTAATATCCGCATTATCATCCACAACAAGAAGTACAGGTTTTTGAGAAATTATCTTATCCTTACGTTCTTCGTTAAAAGCTTGTACTTCCTTCTCAGATACATGAGGTTCCGGATAATCGGAATGAAGTTTTATTTCGCTCTCCTGTAATTCTTCAATAAATGGAATCAATAGTTTGAACCGGCTTCCCTTTCCTTCTTTACTTTTAACATTAATATGACCGTTGTGAATGCTTACCAGTTCCTTGGTAATCGATAAACCTATGCCTGCTCCACCAGCTTTACGTTCCGAAACATCACTTACCTGCTGAAAACGATTAAAAATTTTACCAACTCGAGATGCCGGTATGCCTATACCTGTATCTTTTACAATAATTTGTATATACTTCTCATATTGTGCAGCATTCCGATCGAGTGGAGGAATAAATACCTCAATATCATCAATATCTTCCTTTGAAAGTTGTATAACTGATAGGGAAACCTTGCCCTGTTCGTGTGTATATTTTAAGGCATTGCTCATCAGATTGTTTATTATCTTTTCCATTTTGTCGGAATCGAAAAAGGTAATGAGCTCTTTCTGTGTGGTATGAAAGCTTAATTCTACCCTTCTTTCATCGGCTAACTCGGTAAATGAAGAATAGATATCCTGTAAAAAGGTAATAAAATTACCCTGGCTTAATTCGAGTTTAACATTGCCGGTTTCGAGTTTACGATAGTCTAATAACTGGTTAACAAGCCTGGTAAGGTTACGGGTATTACGATAAATGATCTCCAAATGTGCTCTACGGGCTTTATCATCAAGTTCATTTTTCAGCAATTTATCCAGCGGCCCGAGTATAAGTGACAAGGGTGTACGAATTTCGTGGGAAATATTCATGAAAAACTGATGTTTGAGTCGTTCCAGTTCCTGCATTTTTCGAGCACTTTGGCGTTCAAGAATAAGCTGATTTTTCAATTTTTCGCGGTTCGCGATAAAAACATATATAGCATATCCAATCAATATTAGAATAGCGATCATCAATAATCGGAACCATATGGTTTTCCAAAATGGCGGAAGTATAGTGATATCGAGCGATGCACCTGTGGTATTATATAATCCGTCATTGTTCGATCCGATAACTCTCAGGGTATACTCACCTGGGTCTAGATTCGTATAAGTAGCCCGGCGTTGATTTCCGATTTTATTCCAACCCCGGTCAAAACCTTGCAGCATATACTGATATTCGTTTTTCTCGCTATTGGCATAGTTCAGTGCAGCAAATTCGAACGATAACATATTCTGATCGTAATCCAGGATAATATGCTTTGTTTCAGAGATTAAATTAGGCAATGTATTTTTTGTATGCTCATTTGGTCTTATAGTAACTGCTTCATTAAATACCTTAAAATCAGTGAAAACAATAGACGGTACAAACCGGTTTTCATCAAGCTGATCTAGAAATATGAAATCAACACCTTTTCCTCCGCCGAACACTAGTGTGCCATCATTTTCTCTGAGGTAAGCACTATAGTTGAACTGGTTGTTCAACAGTCCGTCGTTACGGAAGTAATTTTTAAATTTCAATGTTTGTAAATCGAAGCGCGAAATTCCGTTTATAGTACTTAACCAAAGAAATTTATCATCGATATTGATGATACCATATATTATATTATTGCATAATCCATCTTCGATGGTGTATATTTTCGTTTCATTGGTTTCCGGGTTGAGCCACACCAATCCGTTTCCAAGCGTGCCAATCCACAGATGATGATCTTTATCATGACACATGGTTCGTGCTTTGTAGGGAAAATCGCGGGTTTTACCATCGGTATCAATCATGGTAAGCTTCAGGTTTTCGCAATAAGCCCATATTCTGCCTCGGCTATCTTCGTAAACCATTAAAACGTTACTAACATTATACTTTTTACCTAAACGGCGAAATGTTCGGGTATTCATATCAAACTGATCCAGGCCATTGGCCGTTGCAATCCAAAATCGTCCCTGGCAATCGCGAATTATCGACCATACATCATTATCACTGATCGATGTCGTATCGGCAGCATCGTGCAGATAGTGCTCAACCGATCCCGATTTCAAATCAAGTATATTCAATCCCCCAAGATAGGTACCAACAAGTAAATACCGGTTCTGATCGTAACACATGGCCTTAATGCAATTGTTGGTAAGTCCATCATCCTTGGTTATATAGTTAATCCTGTTTGTTTTATAGTTATAAATATTGATTCCGCCGTTTTCAGTACCGATCCAGATATCATCTGCAAATCCTTCCCATAATGCATATACTTCGCTATAATTCAATCCTGTTCCCGGAATTTTACCTACCGAGATATTTCCGAATGCCTGTTTATCAAAGTTCAAATGGCTCACACCATCGCGTGTTCCAGCCCACAGCTCACCTTTTTTATCGATCATAAGATCAATTACCGAATTATGAATCAGG
>CAYMQP010000432.1:0-2788 GCA_964392505.1 uncultured Bacteroidales bacterium | reverse complement strand
TCATGGATTCAAATTATTGGGAATCCAGGCAATTGGTGTTATTTCCGTAGGTACATGGGCTTTAGCAACAGGTTTTATCCTGTTCAAAATACTTAAAGCTACTAATGGACTTCGTGTATCGAAAAGAATTGAAGAAGAAGGGCTGGATATTTATGAACACGGCGAAAACGCTTACAATTAATGCATAAATTACTTTTAACACCTTTCACATATAATAAAGCCATCATAGGATGGCTTTATTATTTTATAAAAGTACAAATCCAATCCGGAAAGAAAATCGATTAAAATATATTGTTCGTTTAAATGTATCAAGCCACCAGTCATTTACCTTATAATGGAGTTCGTTGTAACGGTATCCGGCCGCAATAAAAAACGAATTATTTTGTGATAGCTGAAATCGTGCACCTGCCTCAGCATTAAGCAATATCCCACCTGAATGATGGGTATAGATATACATATCAAGTTTCTCCACTGAACAATTGTATCCACATGAGAATCCTATAAATAATTCATGTCTTTTAACCGGATACAGAGCTTTGATATTTACTGCAATAGGTATGGTCGATTCGTTAAGAACTTCATAACCAACTGTTGCACCAGTTGCAAAGTAAGGCATAAAACGGTAATTATATTCTACCAGAGTGCTTAATATCGCTTGTTTGTTATTCCAAAAGGAACCTAGCAAAATTCCTGACGAAAAAGTTACCATACTCCCCGATCGATGAAATGGTTCAATTACTGATATCTCATCAGCATTTTCAATATTATCCTTTCGCCCTTTTTCATAAAGATGTGGGTATTCTCCTTGGTCTCTTTCAATTCTCAGTACTTCATCGGGTTTGAAACTAAATACACTTCCACAACAGGTTTCAACCTTTAAACCACTCAGCGTATTTTCAATAATATTTCCTTTGATAATACTTCCATTTCTAAGATAAACTATATCGAAAGCCTGTTGGCCAATAGCTTCAGTACAGAGAAATAGAATTGTGGCAATACTTAAAATTCTTAACATAAGGTATAGTGTTAGTTATTAATGTTTAGTTAACTGAAGTTAATAGATGCAAATAACCGACTAAGGGTTGCGGCATATTAAATAAACTTATTGTATATATTTATCGCAATACGCAACTTTTTAAACTGATTATGCATCATAGGTTGAAACAAATACAACCTACATATGAAAAAATATATCTATACACCCATCTTTTTGTTTTGTTCTTTCCTTGCATTCTCTTGCATGGATATAACAAAGGATACCTTCAAAGTTAACGAACCTGTCTATTTAAGCTATGAAGATCTTCGTACACCGGTCGCTGCTAAATCGGCTCAGGAAATAATCCAACCAGGTAAGCTATATTTTAAAGATCATCATATATTTATTAACGAATATATGGTAGGAATACATGTGGTCAACAATATCGATCCTTCTAATCCTCAAATACTTAAATTTATTGAGATTCCGGGAAACATTGACCTCGCTATCAAAGAAAATATTTTGTATGCCGATAGTTATGTCGATCTGGTTGCTATTGATATCAGCGATTTGGAAAATATCGTTGAAGTTGGACGTGTTGAAGATGCTTTCCCATATCTACTTCCGGAATATGATGAAGGCCGCATAGAACAGATTGATGAAACAAGGGGAGTCGTAACCGGCTGGAGAACCGTTGAAAGAACTGTAGAAGTCGAGACTGAGCCTTATTACTATGACTATTATCGTGGCTGGGGCGAGGAAATGGTTTTTACCGATGTAAATAGCTTTGCTTCATCAAGCGTGGGAGGAGGAAGCGAATCCGGTACCGGAGGATCCATGGCTCGTTTTACCTTATATGAAAATTATCTTTATACAGTTGATTACAACATGCTTCGTTTATTTGATGTTTCAGATGCTCCTAATCCTATACTGGAAAGTGAATCGTATATCGGATGGAATATTGAAACTATATTCCCATACAACCATAAACTCTTTATTGGCACCCAAACAGGCATGTTAATTTATAGCTTAAGCGATCCATCAAATCCGGAATACATATCGGAGTTCAGCCATGCGAGTAGTTGCGATCCGGTTGTTGTTGAAGGCAATTATGCATACGTTACCCTGAGGGCAGGAAATTTATGTGGTGATAATGAAAGCCAGTTAGATGTTATTGATATTTCGGATATCGAATCTCCGCAACTTATTAAAGAATATCCAATGGTTGAACCTTATGGGCTTGGTATCGACGACTCGGTATTATTTGTGTGTGACGGCAATGCAGGATTAAAGATTTATAATGCTTCCGATCCTTGGCATATAACTGCCAATCAACTAGCCGAATACCCCGAGATTAATGCTTTTGATGTAATTCCTCTTGGTGAAGCACTTTTAATGATCGGCTCTGACGGACTTTTCCAATATGATTATTCCGATTTGGATAGCATAAAACAGTTAAGTTTTATTCCTATATATGCAAAAAAATAATAAAAAAAGGAGCCGAAAAACAGGCTCCTTTCCTTTTACAATCATATTTGCAGTATTTATGGTCTGGGATAATCTGCTATTTCCGCAAGATTTTCCTTTATTACTTCATCAGGCAAATCATAGTCAGTTAGCTCTCCTGTAAAATACTTATCATAACCGGATAAATCCATTAGTCCATGACCTGAGAAGTTAAATATAATTACCTTTTCCTTACCTTCTTCTTTAGCTTTATTAGCTTCACGAATTGTTGCGGCAATGGCGTGTGTAGTTTCCGGTGCCGGAATTATTAATTCAATTCTTGCAAAAATTACTACGGCTTTGTAA
>CAYMQP010000431.1:0-2789 GCA_964392505.1 uncultured Bacteroidales bacterium | reverse complement strand
ATCGAAAGCAAGTCGGGATATAATGTTTACGAACCTGTTAGCAGTGCTAGTCTCAGATCTGATTCGACAAAAATAGCCTCTTCATCTCCGGAACAGCCCAGCCAGGATAGTACCAAACCGTCAATTTATTTTAAGGTACAGATCGTTGTATCGTCGGAAGCAATTCCCATGAACTCGGAACAATTTAAAGATTTTACAGAAATTGAGGAGTTCCGATATAATCAGCTATACAAATACGCGGTTGGCTATAAAGAAAAATACGATGATATTGTGGAGTATAGCAAATGGGTAAAAAACCGGTTTCCGGATGCATTTATTATCGCAATAAAAAACGGACATATTATTCCTATACAGGAGGCACTTAATGAACTATACAATAAATCCTGATGCAGTTATGAATGTATAGGATAATAACGAATAATAAAAAAGTAAACCATGAAGTTATCGAAGGAAGTAAAAATAGGGCTTATAGCCATCGTAGTTCTGGCAATATCGGTATGGGGTTATAATTTCCTTAAGGGTAAAAATATACTCAGACCTACCGATGAATACTATGTTGTATTCGATCGTGTCGATGGATTAATTGAATCGGGGAATGTTATGTACCAGGGATATAAAGTAGGGAATATTACTTCGCTTTATTTCGATAATGAAAAATCCGGTAAGTTCAGGGTAAAAATCGTATTAGAAGAACGTATAAAAATTCCACTGGAGTCAGTTGTTCGAATAAAACAAGTGAATCCGCTGGCTTCGACCAGCGATCTGGAAATTATTTTCAGCGATAACACCCAGTATCACAAGCCCGGGGATACACTGGCATCGGAAATAAGTACCGGTTTAATGGATATTGTATCGGAACTTGTACCTAAACTGCAACGGGCTATCGGAACCCTCGATACCATATTACTCTCGGTTAATAATGTGCTTACCCCTGATGGACAGTTTAGACTCCGAAAAAGTATCAGCAGCCTGGAAGGAACATTAACTTCATTGAACAAATCACTTGCCGAGAATGGCAATCTGAATAAGACATTTAAAAATGTGGAATCGATTACCGGTAACCTGAGTGACAATAATGAAAAGATCAGTTCAACGCTGGATAATTTATCAGGTATTACTGCTGCTCTCGATAGTGCTGATCTGGAAAATACACTTCGAAAGCTCGACACTACCCTTGCTTCGCTCCACAATACTTTAGCCAAGATTGATAAGGGTGAAGGAACCATAGGTATGCTGTTTAACGACAGCTCGCTATATGTCAATCTCGACTCAACTACCTACCATCTGAACCTGCTTTTAAAAGACCTGCAGGAAAATCCAAAGCGTTATGTTCATTTCTCGGTCTTCGGGAGAAAAGAAAAGTGATTTTTCGTGGGCTCAACATCAAATTATATCTTTGTTTGATAAACATTTATTATGACACTCGAACTTAGTGAACAGAATCTCGATAAGTTTATCATGGTAGGTGACCGGGTACTGATTAAACCCAAATCGCCTCTCGATAAAACAAAATCGGGATTATATCTTCCGCCCGGAGTACAGGAGAAAGAAAAGATCCATGCCGGCTATGTTCTTAAAGTTGGCCCCGGATATCCTATTCCTGCCATAAACGAAGTGGATGAACCCTGGAAAGATAAAAGCAACGAAGTGAAATACGTGCCCCTGCAACCTAAAGAAGGTGATGTTGCTATTTACATGCAGAAAAGCGGGTTTGAGATTGAATTCAAAAAGGAAAAATACATCATTGTCCCCCACTCCGCCATACTTATGTTGATTCGCGATGAAAGCCTGTTTGAGTAGCTAATGGAACTGCGTGCGAAAACCAACTATTTTAAAAAGTAATCAGTGAAATATTCCTATCTTAGCACTCCCAAATTGGCCCCGTAGCTTAATTGAATAGAGCATCTGACTACGGATCAGAAGGTTACTGGTTTGAGTCCAGTCGGGGTCACAATACAAAGGCCATTCATTATTGAATGGTTTTTTATTTTGATACTGTAATAATCTTATTGGATAGTGCATCCTGTTAAGGGCGGGATCGCAATGACGTAATACTATTGCATACCGTCATCACGAAGGAGGAGGTATGACGACTGCGGTGATCTGGCCCGTTCTTTTGCGTCATTACGAGGAATCCCGCTATTAGCGGGATGACGTGACAATCTGGTTGTTTTAAATAAGTATTTATGATTGTAGTCTTAATGATAAGCTAGATTGCCGCGCTAGATTACATTTCGCTCGCAATGACGTAATACTATTGCATACCGTCATCACGAAGGAGGAGGTACGACGACTGCGGTGATCTGGCCCGTTCTTTTGCGTCATTAATGACGTATAATAATGTTTATTCGAGTCTTAATACAATTCCATCCGATTGAGCAGCCCCAAATATGATGGGATAATAAAAAACTTGATTGGTTTACAGGCCGGCTGTGATGGAGCGCCATAAAACCTGATTGGAACGATAAAAAACCTGACGGGACGATAAAAAAGTTGATTGGTTTGACAATTTTACCTAACGGGACAAGAAAAAACCTGACGGGACGGTAAAAAAGTTGATCAGTTTGACGATTTTTCCTAACGGGACAAGAAAAAACCTGACGGGACGGCAAAAAAGTTAATCTGTTTGACGATTTTTCCTAACGGAACAAGAAAAAACCTGACGGGACGACAAAAAAGTTAATCTGTTTGACGATTTTTCCTAACGGGACAGGAAAAAACCTAATGGGACGACAAAAAAGTTGATCAGTTTGACGATTTTTCCTAACGGGACAGCAAAAAACCTGACG
>CAYMQP010000430.1:0-2797 GCA_964392505.1 uncultured Bacteroidales bacterium | reverse complement strand
GAAGATCCGGGGAATTGTCTAACCCCGTTTTGGGAGGACAAATGTCCTTATTTAAAATTGCAACTTCAGTCCAAGCATTTTCGAGCAAAACGGTGGCCGGTGCTGGTGGTGAGCAGCGAAAATTACAATGTAACAACTCAGAACACTGTGGTAGTTGCCATTTCAAGCCGGCCACCGAAGGACCGGTACGACTACAAAATCAAAAGCTGTAAACATCAGGTTTAAGAATGCCGTCCAAAGTGCGGGCGGGGCAGTTCCTGAGTGTATCCGGCGTAATAGACATTTTGTTATTAATGCGCAACATCAGGGTTGACAAAAATGGAACTAAAATATCCGACCGGCCACCTTGCCGATGTGGGTTATGAGGGTGAAAGACGAATTACCGGATGTTATTGCTCCGCTATAGCACTCACTTTGACAAAGATCCGTTGTTTGATTTAACAACGATTCCATGATTTTAGTTTGTTTTTGAATTTCTATAAGATACCTATCGACCCATTTGGGGCGTTCAACTTTAAGTGCTAACTGTATGTTTCCACTTGTGACCACCATGGAATCATTAATTTGAGAAATGAGTTCTTCATGTTTTGCTTTATTCATTATTATTTCCCCTTCTTTAATTACTGTCAACTCTATTAATTTTAAGAGGTTACGCTAAATAATACAAGTTTTATTGCACGCGCATTTCAAAGATGTAATGCAAAAGCGAAGCATGGAAAAATAGGCAATAAAAGGATCTGAATGGTATGGGTTCCGATACTGTATTTATATTAGGAACTCTTGTGTAGTAATTTCTTCTTGGGAGTGCCGATAGTAAAATGTATTGACATTGTAAATACAGGGAAATATACTTAAAATAGGTGATGTAATTGAAAATTAGTAAATTCGATTGGGATGACAGAAATATCGAACATATATCCAGACACAACATCACACCTGATGAAGCCGAAGAAGCATTTCTGTATGCTTTATTTCGCAAGGGTCGGGAAGGACGTTTATTGGTATATGGAGTGACTGACCCTGGGCGGTTTATCTTAGTGGTGGCTGCCCTTAAGCCAGGTGGTATTGTTCGGGTAATAACAGCCAGAGACATGACACAATCTGAAAGACGTTACTACTTACGTGAAAAGGGGAGTTGGTAAGATGGGTAAGAAAATACCCGAGTTTAAATCTGAAGAAGAAGAAGCCCGCTTTTGGGACGAACATGACAGCACCGAGTTTGTTGAACATTTTGAACCTGTGGATATTGCAGTTTCACCAGAATTAGAAAAGGAAATTTTAAGCAAACGAGAGCTTAAAAAGCCTATTACTTTGCGCTTAGCGCCATATCAGATTGATGCCGTTAAAAGAATCGCTGTTAAAAAAGGGCTACCATATCAAACATTAATCCGAATGTGGATTACAGAGAGAATTAAAACTGAAGTGTAAACAATAAAACTCCGGTGTTATTTGCCGGGGTTTTTGTTTATGAGGTATCGCTAAAATTTAACTTCTTATGCGATTACCATATACTGTGTTTAAAAATGCGCAACATAATATATGCCACTACATTAAACATCACAAATATAAATTACTCAACTTTCTCACATGAAAAATTGCTCTGAGCCCTTGATTTTATTGGATTTTTTCGTTTAAAAACAACAAAAACACCCCTACTTTTGGTAAAATAGAGTTAGCCAAAACAACCAAAATACCAAAAGAAAGGGATGTTTTATGTCATCTATTTTACCAGGAAAATATTCAATTGAAAATCAAGCACAATCAAACATTGAAAATTTTATGAACAACTTTCAAATTGGCAAAAAACTATGGAATTCTAATTTTAAAAAGGAAAAGGGATATTCATGCATACAAATTTTTAAAACCCTTTTTATGCTGGTTTTCATCGGCAAGAATCTATTTCAGTTCCTCGAATCAAAAGGGTCTGAAGAAAGCCCGGAAAAAGATTCATTCTATAGATTTCTAAATTCCTCACGGTATAACTGGCGGAAGTTTCTCCTAATGTTAAGCTCCCAGGTGATCAAGGATACCGTTTCAATACTCACATCAGAGGAACGGGCAAAAGTGCTCATAATTGATGATTCTGTATATAACCGTAGCCGCAGTAAAACCGTGGAGCTGCTGGCCAATGTTCGTGACCATGCAAGAAAAAAATATCTAAACGGATTTCGCATGCTAACCCTGGGCTGGTCTGATGGGAACACCTTTTTGCCACTGGCATTTTCCTTATTAAGCTCAAAAGACAAGAAAAACCGCATAAATGAAATCAATCCGGATATTGATAAGCGCACAAATGGTTACAAGTTAAGGAAGGAAAGTATCAAAAAGTCTACGGATACTATGTTTGATTTGTTGGATCAGGTTATACCCTACGGCATTCCTGCACAATATTTGCTTTTTGATAGCTGGTTTTCTTTCCCGAATGTAATTCTTAAAGCAATGGAGCGCAATCTGCATGTTATTTGTATGCTCAAGTCAATGCCAAAGGTATTCTACCAGTATATGGGTAAATCCATGAATCTCCCCAAGCTATACAACTACATTTACAAAAAACCAGGCAAGGCAAAGATTTTAGTCTCAGTAATTGTTGAGCTCGGCAAGGACAAAAACGGCCAACCGGTAAACGTAAAGATTGTATTTGTCCGTGACCGGAAAAATTCCCGCAAATGGCTTGCGCTTCTTTCTACTGATACAAATTTAAGTGAAGAAGAAATCATTCGGATTTACGGAAAGCGCTGGGATATAGGCGTGTCCAGTTAAGGACACAACTTCTAGTCGGTGAAAGTCCGACCGGGAG
>CAYMQP010000429.1:0-2813 GCA_964392505.1 uncultured Bacteroidales bacterium | reverse complement strand
ACAATATTCTTACCAATATCGTGTACATCGCCTTTTACTGTGGCCAGTAAAATTTTTCCAACTGTATGACTGGCTGTATCTTTATCCTTCTCTTGTTCGACATATGGCAGCAGTACCGATACTGCATTTTTCATTACCCGCGCACTTTTCACAACCTGAGGTAAGAACATCTTACCGGAACCAAATAAATCGCCAACAACGTTCATACCATCCATTAATGGACCTTCAATAACATTCAGTGCCTTGGGATAATGCTTGCGGGCTTCAAGCACGTCGGTCTCAATATATTCAATAATACCCTTAATAAGTGCATGTTTGAGCCGCTCTTCAACAGTGCGATTTCGCCAGTTATCTTGACGGATCTCCTTTTTATTATGATCTCTGACAATTTCGGCATATTCTATTAATCGTTCGGTAGCATCAGGACGGCGGTTAAGTATAACATCTTCTACCAGGTTAAGAAGATCCTTTGGGATATTGTCATATACTTCAAGTAATGAAGGATTTACAATTCCCATATCTAAACCGGCATTTGTTGCATGAAAAAGAAAAGCCGAATGCATGGCTTCGCGAACAATATTATTACCCCGGAAAGAGAACGACAGGTTACTAATTCCACCACTAACTTTGGCAAAGGGTAAGTTTTTCTTTATCCATTTGACTGTATTGATGAAATCGATGGCATAATTATTATGTTCTTCCATGCCTGTAGCGATAGCAAGAACATTGGGATCGAATATGATATATTCTGGAGGAAACCCTACATGTTCTGTTAGCAATTTATAGGCACGTTTACAAATAGAGATTCTGCGGTCGAACGTATCGGCTTGGCCCTGTTCATCGAAGGCCATTACAACAACAGCAGCACCATATTGAAGTATTTTTCTGGCGTGTTGGATAAAAACTGCTTCACCTTCTTTTAGTGAAATGGAGTTAACAATACCCTTACCCTGGATGCATTTCAATCCAGCTTCAATAATCGACCATTTCGATGAGTCAATCATAATAGGTACACGGGCAATTTCAGGCTCAGAGGCAATCAGATTCAGGAAACGTACCATAGCTTTTTCGCCATCGATCATGGCATCGTCCATGCATACGTCGATGATCTGTGCACCTCCCTCTACCTGTTCCCGGGCAATTGAAAGAGCTGCTTCATAATTTTCTTCCCTGATAAGGCGAGCAAACTTTAATGAGCCTGGCACATTGGTCCGCTCACCGATATTAATAAAATTACTTTCGCGTGAAACAGTCAGTACTTCGAGTCCGCTAAGGCGTGTTTGCTTATCTGAATCAGGTAATTTTCTTTTCTCTGATTTTTCCGTCAATCGCACTATTTCCCGTATGTGTTCAGGTGTTGTTCCACAGCAACCTCCAACAATATTAACATATTGCCCTTTCATATAAGCGTTCAGCTCATGTGCCATATCATTAGGAGATTCATCATAACCTCCAAACTGATTTGGCAGTCCGGCATTTGGATGTGCACTCACAAAAAAGGGAGCCTTTTTACTTAAAACTTCTACATAAGGCTGCATTTCTTTTGCGCCTAGTGAGCAATTAACTCCCACACTTAGTAGGTTGAAATGTGATACGGATGTAAGAAAGGCTTCGATTGTTTGTCCTGAAAGCGTGCGGCCGCTGGCATCGGTTATAGTACCAGAAACCATTATGGGGAGCTCGGTTTTTTTCTCTTCAAAAACCTGCTTAATCCCAAATAATACTGCTTTGGCATTAAGTGTATCAAATACAGTTTCAATCATCAAAATATCTGCACCGCCATCGATAAGACCTCGAGCCTGTTCCGCATAAACTTCCTTTATTTCATCGAAATTTATTGATCTGTAGCTGGGGTCGTTCACATCGGGCGACATGGAAGCTGTTTTATTGGATGGTCCCATTGCACCCACAACGAAACGTGGTTTATCAGGAGTTAACTTGTTATATTTTTCAGCTGCCTTCTTAGCAATTTGTGCCGAAACAAGATTCATCTCGTATACAACATCTGACAATTTATAATCGGTTTGCGAAATACGATTTGCATTGAAAGTATTGGTTTCAATCAGGTCGGCCCCTGCTTCGAGGTACTTTTCATGGATTTCCTGAATAATTTCGGATTTTGTCAGCGAAAGTAGATCGTTATTTCCTTTCTGGTCGACTTCTGCATTTTTAAAACGATCTCCTCTGTAATCCTTCTCAGTGAGCTGGTATTGCTGTATAAGACTTCCCATAGCGCCATCGAGCACCAAAATTTTTTGATTAAGCTCTCTTACTATAGGAATGTTGTTATTCATTGTATTACCTGCTCTTTTTTTTTATTAGTATGATATATTAAACATAATACATTACGAATAGTTGAATTTCTTTCAATTTCAATTCTATCGACAGTACAGCATGAGCAGCTTTTGCATGGTTGCTGCAAAAGTAATTCATTTACTACGATTATTTTAAATAGAATTGATTAGTTGTGAGCCTTAATTCTTACCCGATTATTTTTTTAATTTCATTTAAATTTCTGCGATTATCAATATTTTTAGCTTCCGGAGTATACAGATAGTCGAGAAGCTCCTGATATAACTTAATGATTTTAGGGCGAACCATTTTCATTGTACTATTAAGTAATTTGTTTTCTTCTGTAAATCCTTCGCTTAATATAGCGACTGCAGTTGGAAGCCAGCGTTGAGGAAACATTTCAGCATATTCGCCTCCTTTACGGTATTTTGCCAGCTCTTCATCGATCTTTCGTAAACCCGTTTTATTGATATCATCGACTTCGGCTTTACTGCTAGTTACATATTTACGGAGAGCTTCCC
>CAYMQP010000428.1:0-2816 GCA_964392505.1 uncultured Bacteroidales bacterium | reverse complement strand
GCGGTAAGAAAGGATTAAGCGTTATCCTCTTCGAGAAAAAAGAACTGGGAGGTGTCTGCCTGAATGAAGGATGCATACCTTCCAAAACCTTACTTTATGCAGCTAAACTCTACGATAATGTAAGGAATGCGTCAAAATATGGGATCCAGGTTGAAGAAGCCTCCTACGAATTTCAGGCAATGATGGCACGTAAAAACAAAATCGTTAAAAAACTTGTAGGCGGTGTCGGTACAAAAATGAAATATAATAAGGTAGAAGTAATTCGCGATACTGCTACAATCGTGAATCGATCGGCCGAAGGAATAAGAATTAAAGCCAGCGATAATGAGTATACAGCTAAAAATCTGCTTATCTGTACAGGTTCGGAAGCCATTATACCACCTATAAAAGGACTCGATAAAGCTTCTGAAAATATTCTTACGAACCGTGAAATTCTGGCATTGAATCAGGTTCCGGAATCGCTGATTATTATTGGCGGAGGTGTTATCGGGATGGAATTTACCAATCTTTTTAATAGCCTGGGAACAAAAGTTACGGTAATCGAATTGCTGGATAAAATCCTCGGTGAAATGGATGGGGAAATAAGTAAATTACTTCAGGATAATTTTACTAAAAGAGGTATCGACTTTCATCTTTCTGCCAAGGTTGTGGAAATAAAAAAGGATGAAGTAATATTTGAAAAGGAGAATAGCCAACACCAACTAAAAGCTAATAAGATTTTACTAAGTGTAGGGCGTAAACCTGTTACGGAAGGTTTCGGTATCGAAAATCTGGGTGTGGAACTAATCAATGGCGGAATAGAGGTCGATCAGAAAATGCAAACCAATATTCCCAATGTATATGCTGCCGGCGATGTTACCGGATTTTCATTACTGGCCCATACGGCTTATCGCGAAGGAGAAGTGGTAGTAAATAACCTGTCGGGTAAAAAAGATCAAATGCGTTACAACGCCATACCTGCTGTGGTTTATACCAATCCGGAAATTTCCTCGGTAGGCTATACCGAGAAAATGGCTGCCGAAAAAGGAATTGATTACAAACTGGCCAAATTACCTATGACATATGCAGGGCGATTTATGGCTGAGAATGAAGGTGAAAATGGCTTATGCAAAGTGCTGATCGGAAAAAAATATGGCGAAGTGCTTGGCGTGCATATGATGGGGAATACTTCGAGTGAAATTATTTATGGTGCAGCTATGGCCATCGAAAACGAAATGACACTGGAAGAAATGCAGGAAGTAATATTTCCGCATCCTACAGTTTCAGAAATATTTAAAGAAGTATTATTTTCATTTTAAACCTTAAGAAAAACTCAGAGATATGCCAAAATCGCAATTTATCGATCCTAACGAGGTAAGAAAAGCCGGCAAATTAACTTTCAAACCTATTCCGATAAACCTGTACAACAAAACCATCCGGGAAGAAACTAAAAATTATTCGCAAGAAGACTTTCTTCGCATTTATCATGATATGGCGGTGATACGTGAGTTTGAAACCATGTTAAACCTGATAAAAACCACCGGAGAGTATGAGGGAATTGCATACAATCATCCGGGTCCGGCACATTTATCCATTGGGCAGGAAGCCGCTGCTGTGGGTATGGCATATACACTGGGTGCCGACGATTATATTTTCGGTTCACACAGGAGTCATGGTGAGATACTCGCTAAAGGATTGAGTGCTATTCACGAAATGGAAGATAAAAAACTGGAGAAAATTATGACCGAATTTTTTGACGGTACCATCTATAACATCGTTACAAAGAATTTCGATGGAAATCTAAAAAAACTGGCCAGAAAATTTCTTCTCTATGGAACACTGGCTGAGATATTTGCCCGTGAAACTGGGTTCAATAAAGGACTTGGTGGCAGTATGCATGCATTCTTCATTCCCTTTGGCATATACCCGAATAATGCCATAGTAGGGGGAAGTGGCGATATTGCTGTAGGTGCTGCATTGTTTAAAAAAGTAAATCGGAAGCAGGGTATTGTAGTAACCAATATTGGCGATGCATCCATGTCGTGTGGTCCGGTTTGGGAAGGGATTTCCTTTGCCACGATGGATCAGTTTACTCAATTATGGAAAGGTGATATGAAAGGTGGACTTCCTTTAATCATCAACATTATGAATAACCAATATGGAATGGGTGGTCAAACCTGCGGTGAAACGATGGGATATGAAATTGCTGCCCGTATCGGTGCCGGGGCAAATAAAGATCAAATGCATGCCGAACGGGTTGATGGGTATAATCCCCTTGCCGTAATAGACGCCTACCGCAGAAAGAGGAAAATACTGGAAGAAAAAAAGGGACCGGTATTGCTCGATGTACTTACATATCGATTCAGTGGTCATTCCCCTTCCGATGCTTCGTCATACCGGTCGAAGGAAGAACTCGAAGCCTGGCAGCAGGTCGATTGTATCGACAGTTTTGGAAAACAACTTGTTGATGCAGGTATTACCCAACAATCCGATCTGGATAAAATTGGCAACGAAATAAAAGACTTAACTATCGATACAGTAAAGCTGGTTATCGACGATAACATATCGCCGCGAATGGATGTACATACAAATCAAGAACTAATTGGCGATATGATGCTTTCAAACGGATCGGTTGAAAAATTTGACAACCGTGAACCAGAAGTAAATCATGCTTTAAAGGATAATCGCCGGGTACAGCAAATTGCCAATAAGGAACGGTTTGCATTGGATGAGCAAGGTAAATCCTATTCAAAAATGAAGCAATACCAGTTACGTGATGGAATTTTTGAAGCCATAATAGACAGGTTTTATAAGGATCCTACGCTTATAGCCTTTGG
>CAYMQP010000427.1:0-2822 GCA_964392505.1 uncultured Bacteroidales bacterium | reverse complement strand
GCTCAGGCTTATTACGATACTGCAGTTTCAGTACTTGATACCGATTATCCCGATTATGCAAACATTTACGCTAAATCGGTTAGTCTGACAAATCTCGTACAAAATATCAGAACTGTAGAATTTGAAGATAGTGCACTAAAACTTGCTGCCCTCCCGGAAAGTGAGCTCCTGACACTTATCGACAGACTCATTGAAGAGGAAATTCGGGCAGAAGAGGAAAGAAGATTGCAGGAACAACAACTTACTGAGGAACGGTTACTTTCTCAGATGGATAATGAACTATTTGCTTCAAATAATCAGGGTGGGAACTGGTATTTTTATAATCCTACGGCGAAAAGTGTAGGTCGTAAAGAATTTACTCAAATTTGGGGTAACCGGAAACTCGAAGATAATTGGAGAAGAAAAAATAGGAGTGTGATCAGTTTTGCCGATATAAATATCGATGAAGAGTCTGATAGTATTGGAAATGTTGAAGTAATACCGGGTACTGTTGTAACTAATCGAAAAACACGTGAATATTATTTACAGTATATTCCATTTACCGATTCAGCAAAGCAAGTTTCGCTTGAAAGGATAGCTTCCGGACTCTTAAAAATGGGCGAGATTTATGGCGATGAATTAAAAGATTATCCTAAGGCACTAGAGTCATATGAAGAATTACTTAGACGTTTTCCGAAATACGATCACAGCTTACAGGTATATTATAAACTCTATACAATAGCTAAAACTCAGAAAGACATTAACCGGGTTGGACGTTATCAGCAGAAAATAGTAACCGAATATCCAAACAGTAATTTTGCCAAACTGATGACCAACCCGAATTTTTTGGAAGAAGTTAAAAAACAGGAGCAAGAGATATTTACAGAATACGAAAGGGTATATAAGCTTTTTACTACGGGCAATTATTCTCAGGCAATTATTTCCTCACAACAAGCGATGGAAAGTTATCCTGACCATGAACTATTTCCAAAATTTGATTATATATATACTGTTTCGGCAGGTTTGCGCAAAGATACGCTCGGTTTTATTAGTGATTTGCAGGAACTTATTGCCAGATATCCGGCTACCGATATGGCCGATAATGCCGAGCTAATGATCACCTATTTGCAAAACACGTCTCCCAGGGTTGTTGCTCAACAAATTCAGAAAACAGCACGTGAATTATTTGAAGATACACCACCCGATGAGGTACATTATTTTATCTATATAATTCCTCCAAAGCTAAATTTCAACCAGCTGATTTTTAATATTGTTAATTTCAATCTCGATTATTTCGATGATTTGAAACTTGAAGTAAAACGTATTACTATTGGAGGTAACAAACCCATATGCGTTGTTCAGAAGTTTAAAAATCGTGCTGAAGCGATGAACTATTTTTCGAAGATAAAAACAGAGGAATCTATCTTTAAAGATGTGAACCCATCGGGTATTACTCCGGTAATAATATCACAATCGAATTATAAGAAGCTTTCAAATACTGGTAAAACAGAGGAATATATAATCTTTTTCAACGAAAAATATTTATAACTGCAGCAAACTCTTAATAATTTAACTTTACATTCGCAGCCATCCATTTTGCCAATGAAGAAGAAAGTTAATATACTATGGACAGATGATGAAATCGATTTGTTGAAACCTCATATTCTGTTCCTCGAGGGTAAAGGGTATGCTGTATCCACTGCCAGTAATGGAAGTGATGCCATAGAGCTGGTTAAAAAACAGGACTTTGATCTCATTTTCCTCGATGAAAATATGCCCGGACTAAGTGGACTGGAAACCCTTAAAAAAATTACTGAAGTTCGTCCGGCAATTCCTGTTGTAATGATTACTAAAAGCGAAGAAGAGGATATTATGGATGCAGCCGTTGGTTCAAAAATTGCCGACTATTTGATTAAGCCTGTAAATCCAAATCAGATTCTTTTATCCATAAAGAAAAATATCGATCATCGAAAGCTGGTTACAAGCAAAACCTCGTCGGATTATCAGCTCGATTTTGCCAATATAAGTCTACAACTTGCTTCCGCTAGCTCATTCAAGGAGTGGAGCGAAATATATAAGCGTTTGCTATACTGGGAACTAGAACTTGACAATTCAACCGATACCAGTATGTGCGAAGTATTTGGCATGCAAAAACATGAAGCTGATATCGAATTTGGTAAGTTTATAAAGAATAATTATCTCTCGTGGTTCAATGCTGAGTCAGCCGAAAAGCCAGTTCTTTCACCCAATTTATTTCGCACCTACATTTTCCCTGAATTGGCAAAATCGGCAAAAGTTGTTCTTTTACTTATTGATAATATGCGATTCGACCAGTGGAGGATTCTTCAACCCGAAATAAATCAATTTTATAGCACCGAGCAGGAACAGATATACTGTAGCATACTTCCTACTTCGACACAGTATGCACGTAATTCAATATTTGCTGGTCTAATGCCTGCTGCTATTCAGAAACTTTATCCCGATTTATGGTTAAGCGATGATGACGAAGGGAATAAAAATGAATTTGAGGAACAACTGTTGCAGTTTCAGTTACAACGGGAAGCCATCAAAACAAAACTCTATTACCAAAAGATATTCAATAATGCCATGGGAGCCAAAGTTCTTGAAAATTTGGCTAATATAATGCAAAACGATTTAATTGTGCTGGTTTACAACTTTGTTGATATGTTATCGCATGCAAATACCGATATTGAAATGATACGGGAACTAGCGTCAACCGATTCGGCTTATCGTTCATTAACACTATCGTGGTTTAAGCATTCTCATATTATTGAGCTCTTTAGTGAACTGGCACAAAAAGATATATCAGTTCTGCTTACCAC
>CAYMQP010000426.1:0-2835 GCA_964392505.1 uncultured Bacteroidales bacterium | reverse complement strand
GAGTAGAAATAATCCATCCTGATAAAGAACCTTTTGCAAAAAAAACAGAGGCACTTTACGATGAATATAAATCAGATCAGGAAATCTGGAACCTTATCCAGAGAATCCGGGCACTGGAATGAATTGGTTAATTAGTTAATTGGTAAATTGGTAAATTGGTAAATTGGTAAATTGGTAGATTGGTGAGAGTGAGTGTGAGTGTGAGTGTGGATATATGGAGGATGGGGTAGAATGACTTAAGTTTGGAATTTAGAATGATTAAAATTCAGGAGTGAGCAGAGGGTTTGTAAAAATTATAAAAATTCTAAACTTCAGATCATTTTGAGTTTTAATTCAATCCAACATTCCAATATTCCATTATTTCAATATTTTATTATTCCAAATTATTATTATCAATGAATAATATCATCATTTAAATATAATATTCACCATAATAATTAAACGGCATCAATGAAGTTGAAGAAATATGTAGATTATGTATTGGCCAGGTTTGTAATACTTATCATGACAGTACTGGTAATTGATGTCTTATGGCAGGTTGCATCCAGGTTTATTATGCGCGAACCAAGTTCATGGACAGACGAGTTAGCAGGTTTTCTTCTGATCTGGGTTGGCTTATTTGGTGCCGCATATGCTACCGGGAAAAAAGATCATCTGGCCATTGATTTGCTACCCCGCAAATTAAATCCCAGAAGAAAAAAAAATCTTGATTTGGTCATCAATACTCTAATTGCGCTGTTCGGCTTGATAATTATGTTTGTTGGTGGGATACGACTTACTTTAATTACATTTAAGCTGAATCAGATATCTTCCGCCCTGAAAATTCCTGTAGGATATGTTTACCTGGCAATTCCTTTGAGTGGATTATTCATTATGTTTTATGTGATAAATGAAATGTTCTATGGAGTATCGGAAGAAAGTCAATAAAAAAGATCTCTAATAACACGTTGTACTGTTAGATCTAAGATATTGAAATTTAAATATTTGCAGAGCCGTCCCGATAGCTATCGGGAGCGCGGTTCCTCAATTAAAATCTATGATTCAATTACTTAGTCTTATCAATCGCATAACGCTTTACCAATAATTTCAAAATATGGATTATTCAGGAATATTGGTTCTCGTAATTAGTTTTATCATCCTTATCGCCCTGGGTGTTCCGATAGCTTACAGTATCGGAATATCGGGAACTGTAACGATGCTGGTAAGTATTTTGCCTATGCCTGCTTTTACTACCCTTGCCCAGCGCATTGCTACAGCTCTTGATAGTTTTGCCCTGCTCGCTATTCCTTTCTTTATTCTTGCCGGACAGTTAATGAACAGGGGAGGAATAGCAGTACGATTGATCGAATTTGCTAAAGTTCTTGTCGGCCGTCTACCGGGCGGCCTTGCATTCGTAAATATTATAGCAAATATGTTATTTGGAGCTATATCAGGCTCGGCGGCAGCAGCAGCTTCAGCCATCGGTAGTTTTATGCATCCTAAAATGGTTGAAGAAGGATATGATAGCTCATTCAGTGCATCAGTGAATATAACTTCTGCTACAACCGGCTTATCCATTCCTCCGAGCAATATTCTTATTGTTTATTCTTTAGCAAGTGGCGGTGTATCAATCGCAGCACTATTTCTTGCCGGATATATTCCCGGAATACTTACCGGCTTAATGCTCATGGTGGTAGCTGGTGCATTTGCATACAGGAATAATTATCCCGTCGGAGAGAAAATCGGCATCAAGGCCGGTTTTTTTAAATTTCTGGATGCTATTCCAAGTCTTCTTCTGCTGATTATTGTCATTGGTGGTATTATTGCCGGTATATTTACTGCAACCGAAGCATCTGCCGTTGCAGTGCTGTATACGCTTATACTGGCATTCCTTTATAGAGAAATCCGAATAAGGGACCTGCCGGATGTATTGTTAAAAACTGTGCGTACAACAGCTATTGTTCTTTTGCTCGTGGGCACATCGATGGGGCTTTCCTGGATTATGTCGTATGAAAATATACCCCAGGAAGTAAGCAATGGTTTATTATCTTTGAGTAATAACAAATTTATAGTGATGATCATCATCAATCTTATCCTTTTATTTGTTGGTGTTTTTATGGATATGACTCCGGCTGTATTGATTTTTACACCTATTTTCCTTCCAATCGTCAGCAATATGGGTATCGACCCAATTCATTTCGGCATCATAATGGTATTAAATTTAAGTGTCGGTTTATGTACTCCTCCGGTTGGCACAGTACTTTTTGTCGGATGCAGTATAGCCAGGGTTAGTATTGGAAGTGTAATTAAAAGTCTTATTCCGTTATATATTGCTATGATTGCTATTTTATTTCTGGTAACTTATTTACCTGTTCTGAGTCTTTGGATACCACATATTTTTGGTTTCTTATTATTAACGTGTTGGGCTTTTAAAGACTATAATAATTAAAATCAATTATATATCGAGCCGCACCAGCGGCGCGGCTCTACAATACTCAATTTTCAATATCTTCTGTTCAATCGCACAGGGCGTTATTTTAAATTTATCACTATGTATCTTTTAGGAATTGATCTGGGAAGTTCATCAGTCAAAACCAGTCTGGTCTCCGCAACTACCAGTACCACCATAGCATCAGCATTTTAACAAAAACAGGAAATGGAAATAATTGCAAGGTCTGCAGGCTGGGCTGAACAGGATCCGGAAACCTGGTGGTCAAATACAAAACTTGCTATCAGGGAAGTTCTTGCAAAATCAAATATTAATCCTGAACAGATCCAGGGAATAGGAATTTCATACCAGATGCACGGACTGGTAATTATTGACAGGGAACATAATATTCTGAGGCCATCAATAAT
>CAYMQP010000425.1:0-2838 GCA_964392505.1 uncultured Bacteroidales bacterium | reverse complement strand
CCCTTAAGACATAGGAGTTTTTCCCTGTCGCTACCGAGACTGTTTTTCATAAACAGCCTGATTTGTCCGTTCACTACAATTACAGCAATGATCAATATAAAAGTTGATATATATTGCAAACCAACCAGCGATTTCAAAATTCCGGGATTTGTAGCAGGTTTCGGAGAAGCGATTGAAGACCTGGTATTCCAAGCCAGATCATTTATCAAACCTGATATTTTTGAAAACATCAGGGGAAAGATTCCGGCTAAAGTTGCCAGCAGAATGAGTATAGACAGAAATATAATTGAGGTTATCAGAAAATTAGGTATTCCGGCCAGTAAGTTTTTTCCCATAAGTAAATTAAAATAGGGATAAACAATCCATACGATCACAATACTCAAGAGGGCTGCGGTCACCGCGTAAACAAGCGATTCGGAAAACTGATAGAAAAAAATGTTCCCCGGGCGTGCACCTGCAAAACGAAAGATTTTAAAAGGTTTTGTATCTCGCAGAAGGAATACATAGCGAAGATTAAAGAAATTGAAAAGTGTAATGAACAAAACGAAAAGTGCCAATGTTCCGATAATTTTCAGTAGTGTAACACTGCCATTTTTTTCGAGTTCCCTGTCTTTATGCGATTTCAAATGAATATCGCTGATCTTTTGGAGATGAGGGGTCATTTTAGCCACATCATCCTCATCGACATATTTCAGAGCAAAATCGTTAAAACCATCCAAAATATCGTTTGGCTTTGTTTTTTCATCCGTAACAATATAATAGTATGCCCAGAAAAAGTCTTTGTCCGGTTTATTGTGTGATGCCACGATATTAAAATGTACGTGGGCGTTTGGGGGAAGATCCCTGAATACGCCTGTAACACGATAGGGAGTTTTCTCGGTAGTATAAAAAGAGTAGAGATAAACGGTTTTATCAACTGGATTTTCATTACTGAAATATTTACGGGCACAACTTTCACTTAAAATAACCTGATGGGGTTGTGACAAACAGGTTTGGGCATCACCCGTGATAAATTGCATACCAAAAACATCTGGTAATGAAGAATCGGCATTAAATATTTCTTCCTTCCAGGTTCGGTCATCAACCTTGATAATCCCCTGTCGCCATCGTACGAGTCGCACTATCGACTCAATCCCGGGAATATCGTGAGGTATATTCCTCAGCCAGCCGTACCAGCTTCGTGCAAAATCCCAGTGAAACCCAGTTGTCTTATCTTCAATTTCGACTGTCAGCCTGTAGGTTCGATCGGTTTTAGGGTGAAAGCGATCATAGCTAACTTCATCACGAATCCAAAGCGATATAAGCAGAATGGCAGAAAAACCTGTAACCAGTCCAAAAATTGAAATGAACGGATAAAGGGGCCTTGAAAAAAGTCTTCTGAAAATGAGTTTTACGCAGTTAATGAACATCTCCGGTTACAGGATTAATTGTTAATAAGGATTATCTGCTGTTTATGATGATCCGGTAATTTACTTACTAATTGACAAAAGCACCAGCATGTGATCCTGTTATTAACATGATTTAACATTAATTGCTCATCATTCCATCCATTAGCCTGATAATGCGTTTCCCATACCGGGCAAAATCTTCATTATGTGTTACCTGTACAATGGTCATTCCTTCTTCGTTGAGTTTTTTCAACAATTCCATAATTATTTTTCCCTGATCGGTATGAAGGTTTCCTGTTGGTTCATCGGCAAGAAGCAATTTCGGATTACCTGCAATAGCTCTTGCGACTCCTACTAATTGCTGTTGCCCACCTGAAAGTTGTTGGGAAAATAAGTCCTGTTTGGCAACAATATTAAAACGGTCGAGCAAGTCGGCAACTATGGCCTGGCGTTCTCTTAATTTCACTCCTTTATAGATCAGGGGAGTTTCGATATTTTCATAGACCGTAAGTTCTTCAATCAGGTGGTATGCCTGGAAAATAAAACCAACAAAATGCCTGTGATAATCGGTTTTTTTCT
This sequence comes from uncultured Bacteroidales bacterium, assembly GCA_964392505.1. Taxonomy (GTDB): domain Bacteria; phylum Bacteroidota; class Bacteroidia; order Bacteroidales; family UBA10428; genus UBA10428. The sequence goes on along the minus strand of CAYMQP010000425.1, from coordinate 871 downwards.
TTTCACTGAGGTTATGCACTGGTTTATCCAACAGATAGTATTCTCCTTCCGAAGGATCGTCGAGCAGTCCGAGGATATTGAGCAGGGTTGATTTTCCGGCACCGCTGGGTCCCATTACAGTGATAAATTCGCCCTCTTCAACTTCAAGATCGATATCTTTCAGGACAAAGGTGCGCTGGAATTTCGAATCGTAGTATTTATAAACGCCTGATAGTTTTATCATAATTTAAAATTTGGTTCAAAGTTTACTTAAAAGCTAAACCGAAAATAATCTGTCTGTTTTTTTGATATATTGTCGAATTTATTAATAGCTTTCTGTGCACAAATAATACGGTTAACTGGGCTCAACAAATCCGCTTCGTTTGATAAACTTAAATACTTCAGTGGTTTCCATTGTAGGTTTTGACTGGCCCTGTAACCAATTAGAATGAAGCCAGTCAAGATAATGTTTGTGTCCGTCTTTATCCCAGTCCTCATAAAGACCCAAATGATTTTCTTTTTTGTCGTAGGAATCAATTAGCTGCTGTATTTCTTTACTGGTAAGTTTGTGGTACTTTCCATCATAAAAAATACCGGTTCCTTCAAGCTTGCCCTTATGGAATGGGGCTTCTTCGGTTGCATAACCCAAAACAAGGGCAATAAGCGGGAAACATTTTTTCTCTGGTAAATCCAGAATACTCCATACCCGTTGCATATCACCCCGGTGAATGCCATTTGTGAGTAATGTATCGATACCTAACGATTGGGCTGCTATTACAGCGGTTTGTGCTGCAAGTGACGTATTAATGCTGGCCGTTACAAAATTGGTCATGTTATCGGGGTAGTAATTATATCCCAGTAAGGTGGCACAATCAATTATTCGGTTATAATC
>CAYMQP010000424.1:0-2840 GCA_964392505.1 uncultured Bacteroidales bacterium | reverse complement strand
CTCTTATTCAGATGATGGAGATGTAACAACTAATAATGGAAATAGCGACTATTGGGTTATTAAACTCAATGCTCCCCCATGTGAGCCAAAATATTTTTTTAATGAATTGTTCCTTTGCGAAGGTGATAGTGTTTTTCTTGAAGGAGCGTATCAAACAATAGCCGGCACTTATTATGACACCACACTATCATATCAGGGATGTGACAGTGTTATAGTAACTAATTTAACAGTAAGTAGTTGCACTGGAATTACCTTTGATAATTTTGATGATGAGATAACAATTTTTTCTGTTCCTACAAATGGAATAGTATATATCCAGGGAGGAAATATTGATTATTATGAATTGTATAATATGTCCGGGACCCTGTTATTAAGATCTGACAATAAAATGATCAATTTCACAAAATATACAAAAGGATCTTATATTGTAAGAATTACTGAGAAGAATAGAAATATTGTAATAAGAAAAGTAATATATCAATAGTAATAAGTAGTCAGCAAAGTATCAATGTGCACTCAAACATACTATTTAAAACGTATGTAGGAGTTAATCAGAAATTGAAAGCAACCACCGCACCGAGGTTAAGGTGCAGATGATGGTGAGGTTGTAATAAGAATTTAAAACAAACATACTGTAGTAAACGGTTATACTGATTTCTTTTTTTACCTTGTGTTGTTTTTTACCAGACAACAAACCGCATCAGAATGTATCGGCTAAAAAAGTATAGCATTTTATGCATATTGATACTATTCTCCATTATCAACTTATCATACTCACTTCATGCACAGTATCCCGATTCTTTGGCGGTTCAGCAAAAACGATTCGATGCGGATGATCTGATATTACATGTCGATTCATTTAAAACCAAAGTGGTTGCAGTGAGCCGGAGTGCTAAAAATATTGAAGATCTTCCCATGACCATTTATGTTATTACACACGAGGATATTCTGAATAACCACTATGTAACTCTGGTAGATGTGTTAAAATCGGTGCCCGGAGTCAGGGTATCCCAGCCGGGGACCGGGGAACTGGGAGAGATATTTCTCTTTCGCGATTTGTCGGGAAATTACTACACAAAGATCCTGCTCGATGGGATGCCTTTAAAACCTTCGGTGGTTAGCGGTATGCCGATCGGCGGACAGTTGCCCATAAGGCAGGCAGAACGAATTGAGATCATTTTCGGGCCCCTGGCTTCCTTATATGGAGCCGATGCAGCATCGGGAGTTATTAATATTATTACCAAAAAAGCTGATAAAGGTACTTTTGCCCGCGGCGATATAGTTTATGGACAAAATGAATATACCTACATGAATTATTTGATCGGGGGTAAGGCGGGTATGAACAAAAATCTTTTGCAGTACAGTTTTTATGGCAGTAAGGCCGATTTTAATAATATTAATATCCGGTACGATGACAAAGGATATTACAATCCGATTAACTATTACCAGCGTAAAGGACAGCAATTTCAAATTGGTAATACCCTTTATTCTGCCGAGGCTATTAATGAAGAGCTTTTACTAGAAAATAGCATCGATCCCTCCGATTTTATAGCGGAATACTATCCTCCGAATTATGCCGGTTCACTAACCTGTCCTGATAAGACAGCGGAATTATCGGAAGGCAGCTATATGATCGGGTTAAACCTGAATTTCAGGGGAGTTGGATTTTCATACAATAATATGTATCGCCGTACCCACAGTTCCATAGGAAAATCTCCTTTTTCCTACCTGTATAACGATCCTTCGACGTATTGGGGCGAGCGTATCCATCGTGTTACACTGAGTTACAGTACATCGGAAGAAAAAAAGCTGGTGAGCCGGACGAATATCTCCAACCTTACTTACCGCATGGATAATAATTCGAGTATAGCTCCTACCTTTATTCCCAACACAAATAAAGTTTACTTCTATTCTGCATCGAACGACCTGTTGCTGGAGCAGATATTTACCTATACACCAACATTGAACCTTGAGATCCTGGGTGGTATATCGTATCAGCTGATTGACAATATGCCCAAGACAAATTTCTTACAGGAACCTTTTCCTGCAAGCCGATATAAATCGGACGACGATTCTACTTTCCCAACCGACAGTTTGCTGGGTAAATTTGGTTTTCACGCACTGGCGTTTCATAATTACTCAGCATTTGCACAGGCTTATTGGGTATTTAGGAATTTCAGGATCATAGGCGGTATCCGATACGATATCAACAGTTTTTACGGAAACAGTCTGAGCCCGCGACTGGCTATCCTGTATAAATTGAACAGGACTGCTTTTCGTGCGTCGGCCGGAACAGCCATAAAAGCACCTCCGGCATCGGTTGCCTATGAATCGCTAGCATATCATACCGGAAGCAGTCCTGACAGCATCAATTATCTGGTGATCCCGAATTCAAAGCTGAAACCTGAACATTTTAATGCTTACGAATTCAGCGTGTCACAACGGTTATTCAGACATACCGATATTGAAATATCCATCTATTACAATACGGTATCGAACCTGATCAATCAGAATGCACTAGTAACCACGACCGATTCCCTGCAACTTTCGGTGTCCGATTCGGTATATACCAAGATCAACGACCAGGAGGCAAAAAGTATACTGTTCGGTGGTCAAATCAGCCTGAGGAGGAAAAATATTATTTCTAAGATCCGGTTAAACGCTGAGTTGAACCTGACCTATAAAACAGACCAAAGCAGGAACTTCTCAATTATTAATGAATTTGAAAATGTTTTTAACCTGACACCCCGGCATTATGGTCAGTTCCGTATCTCCGCCATACCGGTTAAAAACCTGTTTGTACAGTTCGACAATACATGGATGACACAATGGATGAGACT
>CAYMQP010000423.1:1831-2852 GCA_964392505.1 uncultured Bacteroidales bacterium | reverse complement strand
CCTTTGCCTCGATGAAACTTCTCTAATATTTCAACCATTACTTCGGTTCCCTGCCGGCACGGAGTACATTTACCACAGGATTCTTCGGCCAGGAATTCCAAGGTCCTGTAGACTATATCTATCACATCACGGCTATTATCGAACACGGTAACGGCCCCAGCGCCGAGGATATTTTCAAAAGCAAGGGGAGTATCAATCAGTTCATAAGGTATAATTCTGCCGGTCGCACCACCTATTTGGATAAGTCTAACGTTTTTGGCTGATGACAACTCCTCAACCAATTCGCGCAAAGTAGTACCCAGTATCAATTCAAAAACTCCGGGTCTGGTCACATCGCCACTCACTGAAAAAACTTTAGTTCCCTTACTCCTCTCAGTTCCTATATTAGAGAACCAGCTACCACCATTGAGTACAATTTGCGGTATATTCATTAAGGTTTCCACGTTATTTATAATTGTTGGTTTATGCCACAGACCTGCTACTGTCGGAAACGGCGGCCGATAGCGGGATTCTCCACGCTTACCCTCAATGGACTCCATTAGAGCGGATTCTTCACCACACACATAAGCACCGGCACCTTCCTTGATATTAATATCAAAGTCATCAAGAACCCCTGATTTTCTGGATTGTTCGATTGCACCTCTGAGTAAATCCAACAAGTGATGATATTCGGCACGCAGGTAAATATAACCCTGCCTAGCACCGACGGCATAGCCGGCAATAGCGAGGCCTTCGATGAGAGTGAAGGGATCATTCTCCAATATGTATCTGTCCTTAAATGTGCCTACCTCTCCTTCATCGGCATTCGCTATGATGTATTTATCATCTCCGGGAGAACTCCTAGCCCCCTCCCATTTGAGGGCACATGGAAAACCAGCTCCTCCCCGTCCCCTCAACCCCGACGCTTTTACCTCATCTATGACCTGCTCAGGAGTCATCTCATCCAATACTCTTTGCCAAGCCCTGAAACCATCCCTATCCAAATAGGTAGTTATCTGCCCAGGGTCAATGACCTCACAGT
>CAYMQP010000423.1:0-1821 GCA_964392505.1 uncultured Bacteroidales bacterium | reverse complement strand
CCCCGATACCTTAACCTCAATAATCACTTCTTCGGGTTTCATCTCACGGCGAGCTTTTACCAAGGCTTTAAACCCGTCTCTTTCCAGATAGCTGTCAATAAGCTTTGGGTCAATAACGCCGCAATTTTTTAAGACAATCTTTGTCTGTGGCACCCTGAGGTCTCCTCGAAAAACTCCGATTTCATTTATAGTTCCGTAAAATTTGTGATATTTTACTGGGGGTCAGGTGAACGTGAGGGTCATTGTTTATCAGCATTGCAGGGGCTTTATCACAGAGACCAATACAATTGGTTAATTCGAATGAAAAGCGACCTTCTGGAGTAGTTTGACCTGGTCTAATGCCTATTTCCATTTCCACGGTGTTAATGATGCTCTGGCAGTTCTTGAGATAACAGGGTACACTCCGACAGATTCTGATCACATTCCTCCCCAGGGGTTTGGTGGCTATAAAAGAATAAAAACTGGCAACTCCGTATACATCACTTAACGGTACATGAAGAGAGATTGCCAGTTCCGTCATAAAACCTTGAGGCAAATAACCAAATTTGGTCTGTCCCTCTTTTAGTACTTCTAGCAGGCTTTGGGGTGGTTTATTCAAGGAACCACTTTTTCTGACCATCTTACTCCACGATTATTGGGTGTTTAGTCAACCTTTTAGAAACAAAGGTGCACCTTGTTTCTTCTCACCAATGCGAATTGGCTTACTCAAAGCTCCAGTCGGACACAAACGAATGCAGGTGTCACAGTTGCGAACTTCTTCTTTACTGCTGAACGGCTGATCAAGGCCATAGATTACTTTGCTGTTAAAACCCCTGTAAGCAATGCTGAAGATATTTTCTCCATTCAGGTTCTGACAGATAGCAACGCAACGATGACATAGGATGCACTTCGACATATCACGGATAATGCACGAGTTTTCATCCTCAATAGGATAGTAATGTTTCTTTATGTTAAATCGTGATAACCCTATGTCCAGGTCAGCAGATATCTTGCGCAGTTCACAGAGATTAGCCTTGTTGCAAACAAGGCAAGAATCAGGGTGGCTGGCAAGCATCAATTCGACCAGTATACGGCGTACTTCCAAGACCTTGGGAGAATGAGTATGTATTACCATACCCGCGGTGATCGGAGTATGGCAGGAACCAACCAGAGTCCTGGAGCCTTCCACTTCAACTACACACAACCGGCATCCTCCGAATGGTGGTAAGTTGTCTAGGTAGCACAGAGTGGGGATATCAATTCCATTCTCCCGGGCAGCCTCAAGGATAGTCTTGCCACTCTGAGCGTATATGGGAAAACCATTGATAGATAATGAAACACTATCCATTTTTTTAGAGTAGTATTTCTTTGGGGTTGGATCACGTGTCATTACTAAACTCCGCCGTTATGTTTAATAAAATATTATCAGTAAAAAAACTGGTCGGGATAACTTCCTAGTGATCATCTCGGTATAAAGCATTTCTAACATTGTGTTCTATCTCATCGGACGTGGTTTATATCTTTTGTGGCTATGTAACCGTTTGTAGAAATGTTAAACGATGTATCTGAAGAGGAGAAGAGGTTTTTACCTCAGAAGACAGGGGGATATTACCCTGTTTTTATCTTGTTGGAGTTTTAGTTAGTATGGTAAGTTTTCTTTACCTTGTCAATTGTCCTGGCTATAATAGGTATTTAGGTTTATAAATCTAACCATATTATGCCATCTAATCTATCAGTAAGTAAGGAAGTTTAATGGATTTAATATCATCGCTCAAGCGATGTGAAGTGTTCGTAGGGCTTGATGATAGCGATTTGAAAAAAATAGCCGCATTGTCTTCATGG
>CAYMQP010000422.1:0-2872 GCA_964392505.1 uncultured Bacteroidales bacterium | reverse complement strand
GTATATAATCCTGCTTATTCTTTTTTTTGTTGGATCCAGAAGAACTGATATTTTTTTGAATTATTATCTTATCATTTTATTCATTAAGGATTGTATACTATTTTTTCATATTGAATCCAATTGCCCGAACGAACTGATAATATATAGATTCCGGCTTTCAGATTAATTGCATGAAGATTTAAAGATAAATTGCCGTTAAACTCGCATTCGTAAACGAGTTCACCATTAATTGTATATATTTTAGTTACACCCGGATTAATGCTATATCCTGCTAAAATCTTTAAAGTTAATTCATCGCGGGTTGGATTGGGATATACCATTAATGAATACTTGCTATTATCCTTAATAACCGGGTTGTCAACTACCGGAAATAATAAATCATCGGCAAAGGGAGATCCTCCGGTATGGTAAGAGGCTCTCCAATAATTCGGCGATGAGGGATCGCCAGTTGGATTCAGTTCGGTTGGAACCAGTGAAGGTCCATCACCATCGGGACTTTCAGGCCAGGGTAATTGATCGTCGTATGTGAAATGTATGATTTCGCTCCCTTGGGCACTTTTAACTAAAATCTCTTCTCCACTGTTAGCGAAATTCCCCTGGAAGTTACCCAAACCTACTTTACCATAAGCGTCATAGAATTTCGATGGTTTGGAAACAACAACATAAAACCTTCCGGGTGCTAACAAGGTATTTGCCGGAAATATATAGTGCACTGCCGAATCTATTATCATTCCGGATAAATTCAACGACGTTTCTCCTATATTTTTAAACTCAATAAACTCGAAATCTTTCCCTGAAGTAGTATCATTACCAACAATCACATCCAGCGGATGGTAATGAATCTCGGTTATTTTCAATTTTGAAAGATCATCGGAATTGGAGTAAAACTCAATATGGCGCATAGCACTCCATTCCCCGTTATCATAAATTCGTGCTTTAATGATCGTTGAAGCTTCAAGATTCAGCGTAATATCATCCTCAGCTTCAATGGCACTTCCCGATATTCCTCCGCCAACTAACCGGGGATCGCGGTCGTTGATTGTATAGTAAATTATTCCACTTGGATTTGGATTTTCAATCACGATTTGCCACCCCGAAGTTATCGGATATTGTTGATCATACAAAACATTTCCATTATGGCTGATTTCAGGAGTTTTCACATCAGGAAATAAACCGGCAGCTCGTAACTGGTTAATAGTTATATTAGTTCTGGCTGGTATAAGCATATCTACAGTATGGTCGATCTCCCAAAGCCAGTTATCATCTTTGGTATATGGCGATCCATCTTCCCTTCTTCCATCACCCCAGCGTGCCGATTCGGCTATAATTGCCATATCAATTTGATCTGCCCGGTTAAGAAAGCGTTCACGACATCGATCTTCAGTATAAACTCCGTTTCCGGTTAAAAGCATCACTGCCCGGTCGGAGAAACGCATCCTGTATTCTTCATTATTAGTTAGTTTAAAATGTAGCCACTGCGGATGAAATACTGAATAACTATTTACTTCCATGCGATAACCATCAGTTCTGGTACCCAGGTTCACCCGGTTTTCGTTAAAACCTACTCCGGGAGGATGGGCATAATAAAACATGGAATGCTCGGCATCATGATTGAAGAAAACGAATCCTTTATCTTTGTCATCACGATCTACTATGGCATAAAAATTATTACACCCTTTATTACTGCCAAATGATGAAGTAGGTGCATCAAAATTACCGGTATAAAATATACCTATCATATAATCGATAAGATTATCAATATCGACCAGAATTTCACCACCCTGAACAGGCCATCCGTATTGATTTTTGCCTTCGAGAGCAAAATATTGTGCATTATTTTCAAATCCTTCACTACATAAATTGTACAATCGTCGCCATAATGCATCGTTACCATCGGTAGCTTCGATCTGATAATTCTCGCTGTTCACCTTTATAACATCATAATCATCAGCATTATCGCCAAAGTAATCGGAGGCAAATCGCGCTTCAGATCGTTCCTGCGTTTGAAATAAACCCCAGTACATACCATTCAGGAATAGATGATAATAGCAGCTTCGTGTATAGGGTTGTTCCGTATCGTGCTGTGAATCGCGCGAAAATATCTCCCGTACCATGGTATTTTCGGCTTGTCCTACACTCCATGCGTAATTCATCGAGGTACGCAGGTCAATTTTATCATATGTAGTCACTCCTTCATCTCCAAACAAAGGAAAATATAGTTTTGCACTGCCATAATCCGTACGAAAGAATAACCTGAAAGCATGCTTTGGAAAATAGGAGTGCCGACTCCACCCTCCGCGGATTCGCAAACCTGCATTGACATTAAAACCTTCTGGACCGTCGGGATTGATTAGTTCAACCGTGCATTCCCTTTCCCAGTCGAATCCGTGTTGTTGTGCATTTACATATATACCTGTTGTCGGATCGAAAAGATTCTTGTTGTCGGTTATAATTGAAATCGTAGGAATATCCAACATGGCATCATTAATCAGGTTTGTATATCGGCTATCGTTAACGACATCCGGGTCCATTTCCAGATCGATGATTTGTGGTCCGTCGCCCGGTGGAATTGTAATACCCCAGACATCGTCGCTAGGCCAGTCCCATCCCGGATAGCTTTGTGTTCTAAGTTCATCGAGATAGATATAAGTTCTGCTAACAGGATAGGAAGGTTGGTATCCATCTTTGGTGATTGAAGCTCTAAGAATAACTGCCGGAGTAGTTCCTCTTCCGGTAGTACTCGATGGATCAATTGTTACCAGTGCAGTGATTCCTGCTGTAAAAGCTGTCAATGAATTCTGAGGATTACTGCCATCGAGTGTATAGATTAACGTTGCTTCAGGATCAGGTGAAGTTATAGTAAGCGTAAAGG
>CAYMQP010000421.1:0-2875 GCA_964392505.1 uncultured Bacteroidales bacterium | reverse complement strand
ATGCTACCCAGATATTACCTGTATAATCTTCCAGTATGGCAGAAGCCATATTATTTGATATCCCACTATTGTCAGAATTATAAATTGTCCATGTTTCTGTTTCCGGATTTAGAACTTCGGCAGGTCCGGCAGCAAGCCAGATATTGCCATCACTAACCGTTATCATATTCCAAACCCTGTTTGCCGATCTGCCATTGCAATGACTGTACACTTTCCAGCCTTCATATGGATTGGTTTCACCGAATATAAAAATTGTTTTATTAATTCCAATGTTTGCATGAGGATCGCCGCCATCCAACAAAGTATTAACGGATATATCATGAAATCCCGAAGTAGATAAGTCCGCTGTTGTACCAAATACATACTCAACCGTATCACCGGGATTTATGCTTACTGATGCGGCCTCTGCAGGAATAGGATTGCCATTTAATTCATACATGATGTCAAAAGCACTGACAGCCTGTGAACCGTAATTGTATAATTGTGCAGTTATAATTGAATTTGATGTACCGCATTCATCGGTATATACATCTAATACCGCTATCGCCTCTGCAGGAATATGAGTAGTAAACTCTGACAGAACAGCAGTACCGTTCAGTGAAGGATTAAAATAGTTATTATCCTCTTCTGAGTGCCAGGAGATTGTGGTTTCACGGCCAATACCGTCATCATTGTCTGAAACATGTATATCAAAACCAATTGCTCCTAAGTATGGATAACCTGATCCAACAAAAGGTATTGCCAGTTCAACAGTATAACCATTTCCTGAAGTATTGAATATATACTCAGAACTTTCAGGATGTGTTTTGTAATGGGTATAGTCTTCCCATACCATGAGCAATTGAAAATCATTCTCATCGTATTCTGTTCCATGTGAATTGTCCATGTCAATAAAGACATCTATAAAATCATTTTGCCAGAAGTCTTCCATTCCATTATTCAGGTTTTCATCCGTGACACTGACAAACATGAAAAGCGTATCAAGATTCCAGCATGCTTTAAACTCTGCTGAAAGGTCATCAGAACCTCCTTCTATCTCTCCTCTTATAACTTTACTTATGGATTTTGATTCAATGGTTTGCCAGATGGTTTCATTTTCCAGGCCATCCAGAACTATAGATTCTGTATTGTAATAAATGTTCAGTGTATCTGGAACGGGGTTCCATAAGATATACTCATATTCCATTTTTTGAAGATTATCAGCCAGTTGCATAATAGCCTGCTCAGTGAATCCAAGATTTCCTCGTAGGTCGAAATAAAGCGAATCCGAATAACCCCAGTTTTTCTTGTTTGCGTTAGTCAGGCTGTCCAGTGAATACAGATCAGATAAATCGTCATTATCCAATTGATTGTATTCTATCATCAGATTTACCAGGTTAGTCAAACCGGAAAGGGGAGCTATATCGCTTATTTGGTTATTAGCCAACGAAACTCCTGTTAAATTAACTAAACCGGATAGAGCAGAAATATCACTAATCTGGTTATTTGCCATATGAGCCACTTCTAAATGGGTAAGAGCAGATACAGGCGATATGTCACTGATCTGGTTATCGTGCATCCAGAGAACTGTAAGTTGGCTTAATCCTGATATTGCCGATATATCACTGATGCCGTTGCCCACTATATCAATGAATTGCAGATTATTCAGGCCAGCCAGCGGTGAAATATCACTTACCTGATTATTTCTCATCTCGAGATATATCAAATTTGATAAGCCGGATAATCCGGAAATATCAATGATTTGATTATCCTGAAAATTCAGTTGTTCAAGATTTGTAAGATTTCCAAATTCAACCGGAATAGAACCAGTAAGTTGGTTAAATTGAATTTCGAATTGGACCAGGTTGGTTAAATTGCCTAATTCTGCCGGTATGGATCCGGAGAACTGATTTCCAAATAGCATTAAAGTATTCAGGTTTGTCATATTCCCGATTTCTGCCGGTACGGACCCGGAAAACTGATTTTCGGGCAACCATAGAAATTCCAAATTTGTCAGATTACCTATTTCAGGTGGAATGGAACCTGATAGCTGGTTCCCATGAACATTTATATGAAACAGGTTTGTTAAATTGCCAATTTCAGGCGGAAGGTTACCTGTAAGTTGATTGAACCACAAGGATATATCCCGTAAATTAATAAGATTACCAATTTCGGAAGGAATCGATCCTGTAAGCTGGTTATTATGCAGAACAAAACTCTGCAGACTGGTCATGTTACCTATTTCAATTGGTATGGATCCGGTAAGTTGGTTGTTGTTAAGAACTAAATTCTGAAGATGAATTAAGTTCCCTATTTCAGGAGGAATAGAACCTGTGAGCTGATTAGTATTTAGATCCAGTTCTATTAGGTTTGTTAAATTCCCGATTTCGGTCGGAATTGAACCAGTAAGTTGATTACCGCCGAGATGTAAATTTTCCAAATAGGTCAAATTACCTATTTCACCTGGAATTTCCCCCTGTAAATCATTGCCATGAAGATGGATAAAATTAATATTAGTTAAATTACCGATTGTTGATGGTATTGATCCGGATAAATTATTTCCTCCCAAATTCAGATGAAGTAATCCTGTCAAACTAAATATTTCTGATATATCACCAGATAATTGATTGTCAAGTAATTGTAAGTGATTTAAATGCTGTAAATTGTGTATTGTATCAGTTATTGTACCTTCAAGATTATTTCTATTCAGATTCAGCGATACAAGATCCTCAAGGTTGCCAATAGCATCAGGGAGATTACCCGTTAATTTGTTACTTTCAAGTTCAATTAAACTAACTCTTCCTCCGCTTAATGAAATCCCATACCAGCTTGAAACCGGCCCGGTAAGCCAGTTGGTATTATTATTCCAGTATTCACCATTAGTGCTGTTATAAAG
>CAYMQP010000420.1:0-2883 GCA_964392505.1 uncultured Bacteroidales bacterium | reverse complement strand
TCGATACAAAATCTTTTCCATTCCAGATACGGTTTTACTTCAATCGGATTCCTCGGAGGTTGTGTAATAAGCCAGTTTGCCTTTTGACTTAATAAATAGCAGAGTAAAATATACTCCCCAACATTCTTTCTTCGTATTACACGCACAGGATATGTGATAATTTTCTTTCCCCTGTCGAGTTTCAATTTTTCAATCAGCAATTCCCGAAATTGAGTCAGATCTTTGTCGTTCTGACGAACCTGCATTACAATTGGGTTAGGTAACAGATAAATCCTGTTATCACTAACACCCAGTTCATAAAGTTTTTCAATATCGACCGAATTCAAAACAGCATATGTCATATTTTTCAGATCGGGATATAGAATTTCCGCTAGAGGTTTATTCGAAACTTCTTTTAGGATTTCTTTAAGGTACTTGTAATTTGCAGGTCTATCTTCAGCAAAATCGTGCACATGATTCAATACCTTATACCCTTCAATTGCCAAAGTTGATATTACAAGTGTCAGAATTGGATTCTTGCCAAGATTCAGATTATGAACATGCAAAACATCGTCAGTTTTTAATTTTTCCAAAAAAAAGTTCCGTATGACATTATATTCTGCGTTATAGTCTAATCTGTCCGGTAAATAATTCAGTTTTGGTTCTATAATAAGCTTTGCTCCTTTTTCCAATATAGATTCAGAATTTTCGCAATAACCCGTTAGCACAATTATTTCCAATGATGGATTAAATTTATTTAGAGCCTGTACCTGTGATTCAATGATACGGGTAACGCCACCAGGATTTAAATGATAATGAACAATGAGTATCCTGCTCATTTAACGATTATTATCAGATGATATATTGATTGATCAAGTGCAACTATCATGTATGGTAAATACATTGCTTTAAAGTTACTAACTTAAATCTTTGATACAAGTTATTCGGAATTATTGAGCATAAATCATATTGTACTGTTGGTTAACTTGCTATCTGAAATATGACCATTCAAACCTTCTATACTATGAAAAGTAAATTTTGAATAATTTTGAATGAAACTGAATTATTTAAATCATGACAAATATAGAAGTAGTATTAAACACACTCAAACATCAAACTGAACCAATGAGTGCAGGTCAGATAGCAGAAAAAACAGGAATGAATAAGAAAGATGTCGACAAGGCTATGAAATCCTTGAAAGATGAAGGTATAATTTTTTCACCTCGAAGATGTTACTGGACAGTAAAATAGAGTAATACCTATACAGCTTTTATCGATTGAAGTTAAATGCAATAGAACATTTCACAAATATAATTCCCTATACCCACCAACTATTTTAAATGCTCATCTTAAGAAATGAAAAATAGCTGATTAACGCTATCTGATTTATAACTAAAATAAAAAGCTACTGTTCTTCGAGTATTTATGTTTGCTGCTCCCGCAACTGAAGCTAAAGCTTCAGTTGCTAATCAGGGCTTCCCGATTACTTTTTTTTGTTACGCTGTACTTCACTATGAAAAATGCATCGGGATTAACTTCTAACCTTAGCTAAATGAAAAAAGCCACAGGAATTCCGGTGGCTTTTATAGCTGCTCTCAACAGCCGAAGTCTTGACGAAGGCTGCCTCGCCAGGGCTCGAACCTGGACTTTTCTGATCCAGAGTCAGACGTGTTGCCAATTACACCACGAGGCAGTTTTGGGAGCACAAAAATATAAAATAATACTCGTTTGAAAAACCCGAAACACCTTTATTTACCTGCAATCTTTGCCCAGGTATCTTTTAAGGTAACGGTACGGTTGAAAACAAGATTTTTCCGCGTGCTAAGCTTATCAACACAAAAGTAGCCTAAGCGCTCAAACTGAAAATTATCCAAAGGCTCAGCATTCTGAACAGAGGGTTCCAGGTAACCTGTCACAGTTACTAATGAATCCGGATTCAGATTGGAAATAAAAGTCTCTCCCTTATCAAATTCGTAAGGATTTTCCGTTTTAAATAAACGATCGTACAACCTGACTTCGGCATTAATAGTATGCTGTGCCGATACCCAGTGGAGTGTAGCTTTTACTTTCCGACCATCGGGAGCATTGCCTCCTCTGCTGGCAGGATCATAAGTACAAATAAGTTCGGTAATTTGTCCGTTTTTATCTTTCTTCACTTCCTTACAGGTAATAAAATATGCATATCGTAAACGCACTTCACGGCCAGGGGCCAGGCGGAAAAATTTTTTAGGGGGGTCTTCCATAAAATCATCCCGTTCGATAAGAAGGGTTTTTGAAAAAGGAATTTTTCGTGTACCAGCTGTTTCATCTTCCGGATTATTAATAGCTTCGAGTTCTTCTGTTTTATCAGCTGGATAATTCTCAACGGTGATCTTCAATGGATTTAATACTCCCATAACTCGTATGGCTTTTTGGTTCAAATCGTCGCGTACGCAATGCTCTAGTAAACTCATATCAATAATATTCTCACGTTTCGCTACGCCTACTTTTTCAGCAAAATTGCGTATCGATTCATGTGTATAACCTCTCCGACGCAATCCCGATATGGTAGGCATCCGGGGATCGTCCCAGCCATCGACATGTTTTTCCTGAACAAGCTGCAACAGCATACGCTTGCTCATAACCGTATAGTTTATATTGAGTCGGGCGAATTCAGTTTGCCGTGTACGTGTGCGGTTTACTTCAGGATCGTCTATTATATTATCGAGAAACCAGTCGTACAACGGTCGATGTACCTCAAATTCGAGAGTACAGAGTGAGTGTGTTATATTTTCAATAAAATCGCTCTGTCCATGAGCAAAATCGTACATAGGGTAAATACACCAATTATTTCCCGTACGGTGATGCGATGCATGTTTTATCCTGTATATCACCGGATCGCGCATGTGCATATTGGGTGAAGCC
>CAYMQP010000419.1:0-2885 GCA_964392505.1 uncultured Bacteroidales bacterium | reverse complement strand
GCGCGAATCGGTGTACTTCAATTCCTGTGGCAAATATCCAATAGTAATATCGCGAGGTACAATAATTTGGCCTGCATCAATAGCAATTTCACCAAGAATACATTTCAGTATCGATGATTTACCTGCTCCGTTATTGCCAACCAGTCCAATACGATCGCGCGCATTGATCTGAAATGAAATACTGTCGAACAATTTTCTCTCGCCGTATTGTAAACTTACCCCTTGAAATGAGATCATGAATTACTTTTAAATACAAAATTAACTATTTCAGTAATGCAACAAGGATAATTCTAATAGAGCGGGAAACCCCAGGTAAATAAGCTTTCTGAATTACAATATCTATCTTTACTGAAAATAAAATATAGTGCCTCAAAAGAAAAAACATCCCTTGATAGAGGGCCTCGAAATTACAGACATCGCTGACGAAGGCAAAAGTCTGGGACGGTTTGAAAATATGGTGGTATTTGTTAAAGGTCTTGTTCCAGGCGATATTGCCAATGTTCAGGTCATCCGTAAAAGAAAAAAGTATCTGGAAGGTTATGCCACCGAAATCATAAAAGAATCGTACAAACGAACAACTCCATTTTGCTCACACTATGGAACATGTGGTGGCTGTAAATGGCAGATACTATCATATAAAGAGCAGTTGCGTTTTAAACAGAAGCAAGTTAACGATCATTTGCAGCGTATTGGCAAGATTACCCTGCCTGATATTAATCCTATAATAGGATCTCAAAATCAGCAATTCTACCGCAATAAACTGGAATTTACCTTTTCATCGAATCGATGGTTGAGTGAGGATGAAATAAAATCGGGGATCAATTTTAATGACAGACGTGCATTGGGTTTTCATTTACCCGGTAAATTCGATCGTGTTCTTGATATCGACAGATGCTATTTGCAACACGACCTATCGAACCAGATTCGAAATAAGATAAAGGAATTCACGCTTAGGAACCATTACGAGTATTACGATCACCATAATAATTCAGGTTTGATGCGCAATCTCATTATTCGTAATTCCACTTTAGACGAATGGATGATCATAATTGTGTTTCACCATGAAGAGCATGAAAAGATCAAAAGGCTCATGAATTATCTGCATAAGGAAATTCCTTCTATTACTTCATTAATTTATGTCATTAATTCCAAGCTAAACGACTCGATCCATGACCTCGAATTTTGTGTTTATTCAGGAAGAGATCATATTTTTGAAGAGTTCGACGGGTTAAAATTCAAAATAGGTCCGAAATCTTTTTTTCAGACAAATACAAATCAGGCCCTTAGATTATACCATGTATCACTAGAATTTGCTCAACTTACCGGTAATGAAATTGTATACGATCTTTATACAGGAGCCGGTACCATTGCTAACTATATAGCGTCGAAATGTAAAAAGGTAATAGGTATTGAAAGTATTAACGCTGCTGTTGAAGATGCCCGATCAAACTCCCAGATAAATGGGATAATCAATACTGAATTTTTAGCCGGGGATATAAAAGATGTTTTAAAGCAGGATTTAATAAGAAAATATGGCCAGCCGGATACAATCATTACTGACCCTCCGCGCGCCGGTATGCATCGTAATGTGGTTGAATCCATAATTGAAACAGCTCCAAAACGAATTATATATATCAGTTGTAATCCGGCTACCCAGGCTCGTGATATTCACTTATTGCGTGATTATTATTGCGTAACTGGAGTTCAGCCAATTGATATGTTCCCGCATACGCATCATGTTGAGAATATAATCCGGCTGGACCGTATCTGATATTCTGTTGAAAAACCGGATTAGATTTTTATCAGATTATTAATAACTTAATCTCTTTAAATAGAGAGATATGGGTGGTTTTTTCCATGGTATTTTTCAATTCTTCTTTCTGGTTGGATATATCATTCTATACATTGTATCTATTATTATTTTACGCCCCTTCCGCATACATAAGCGTCGTCGTGGTTCTACCATTTCAATCAAAGTCAGTTATTTAATATTCCTTGCACTGTTCCTTGCTTTCACTTATATGCTGCTTTTTGGTGATAAGGTAATTGATGAAAACGACCAGCCTTACGATAGTATCTTCAATATTTATTTTCTCATTTTTCTTTCTGCTACCATAGTTCCCAATGTTGGCATAATGATTCGGCGAAGGATCAAAAAAAACAGAGTAGAATACAATATTATGTTTACTCTGGTAAATTTGCTTTATGCATTATATCTGCTTTTTCTTATTGCTTCAGGTCAGTGGGCACTATTATAGTAATGACCAATAACATAAATTATACTAAAAGGAAAGTCCCTGATAAAACTCTCCATTATAATAAATAATGTTTTTATCAACTTTAACATTCATAATAATTAAATCGCGATATATTTCGAAAGAATTGATCAGATCGTTTACCAAAAACTTCTTTTCTCCTTTGGTGAAAAGCCAAATCCGGTTTGTATTATCGACATAGGCTACCGTATTCCAGTCCATCTTAAAATTTCGGGGAATATATCCTTCAACCTCATATGCCTGTCCGTTATAAAATATTTTAAAGAAGTTATATTCCGTATAGAGTAACAAATTATCTTCAGTAATATAGGCATCGGGTGCAAAGCTGCTAACTTCCTGTGCCACTCCCTTAAAGAATACTTTAAATACTCCCGTATTATCGACATAGGCTACGAAACTATCGCCGGTTTTATAACTTTCAGGAGGAAAATTTTCAATCTGATAATTCTGTCCTTTATAATAAATATTAAAAGAACCATCTAGAGGATTTACAAAGGCAACCACATCCTTGCCAGCTTTGAATGATAATCGTCCAACATGAGGTAAAATAATATGATTTTCACCACGGTAATAGATCTTAAAATCGTCGGTACGTGACGAAACATAGGC
>CAYMQP010000418.1:1461-2886 GCA_964392505.1 uncultured Bacteroidales bacterium | reverse complement strand
GCTATATCCATCAGAAATCATTATATACAAATATATACAATTTATGACGATTGTTTGGTTTTGTCTGCCCGCATGCCTGTGAAATATAAATAAATTTCACAGGCCAGGCCTACGCTAACCAGGGCCACAAAACCAATATTTCGCACCATTCAGTGAGACTTGAATTTTGCGAGCAAATTAAAGCAAAATTCATTAGTCGAACTGATCCCGCCTGTCCTGATGACAATCAGGAACGCAAGCCGGGATCTCGTCTTGTGGGATACCCACCCGCTGGGGCTATTTTTAAGTGTGGGTAGGGTAAACTAAAAGACCTGTTATAATGGCCCTGAAAGGGCTGTTTAATGAATACAAATATTATTTTGAATTAAAAAAAGCCTTTATAAAATCTTCAGCAGTCATGACCGGGATTTGGGAATTCCTGTAGTCTTTTAGATTTCTTGTCAGGATTATTTCAACATTATTTTCAATAGCGGAATAATGTTGGATTGCATCTTCAAGGTATTTGAAATCTGAATTTAAAGCCAGATCAATAATTTTATCATTAAGAGGAATAATGTTTATCAAAACTTTGAATTGGTTCAATATTTTTTTTGCCTCTCCGGATGATTTCAGTTTAGTTAAAAGGTAATTTAAATTTGGAACCGTAAGTGCAGAAATATAGATTATGATCTTTTGTTTGTCGGCGAGTGTGAAAAGCTTGGCAGCACTGGTATAATAAGGCATTCGATGCGCAAGAAGATCGTAAATAATATCTGTATCGACCAAAACCTTATTCATTTGTCAGTACTTCTCTGAAAGATAACCAGTATAATCTGTTTTGAAATCAAAGTTGTCGGGTAAATTGATTACCCCGCTTAAACTTTTAACCAAGGGAGAAATTTCTACATCAGGCTTACTTTCTCTTGTAATCGTATTCAGGTAGGATTCTATCATCCTTGAAAGGCTGATATTTTTCATTCTTGCATATTTTTTTGCTTTTTCAATAATATTTTTATCCAGTTTTATTGTCAATTTTGTGTCCATGGTTGATTGATTAAGATACGTACAAATATAATAATGAAGTACGTATTATACAAATATAATATTTTTTTCATGGGGCTTCGCCCCAAACCACAGTTACTTTTTTCCTTGATAAAAAAAGTAACCAAAAAAATCAAGGTTTACAAAAAATTTGGACAAATTTACTATTCGGCTTAGCCTGTCGCCTTGCCAGCCGCTCCTTCGGAGCTCGGGCAAGGCTTGAGGGCCAGCCCTGTTAAGCCTCATCTTAATTTGTAACCAAATTTTTTGAAGACCAATCTTTAGTGTGTGAGTATGAGTTATGAGTGTTAGATAATTGATTTTATGTAAGACTTGGTTTAGTCTCAATTTTTGAAAAGATGGATCCATTATCAATGGTCCTAATTTTGGGTAGTATTATACCTG
>CAYMQP010000418.1:0-1451 GCA_964392505.1 uncultured Bacteroidales bacterium | reverse complement strand
GCTATATCCATCAGAAATCATTATATACAAATATATACAATTTATGACGATTGTTTGGTTTTGTCTGCCCGCATGCCTGTGAAATATAAATAAATTTCACAGGCCAGGCCTACGCTAACCAGGGCCACAAAACCAATATTTCGCACCATTCAGTGAGACTTGAATTTTGCGAGCAAATTAAAGCAAAATTCATTAGTCGAACTGATCCTGCCTGTCCTGATGACAATAAGGAGCGCAAGCCTGGATCTCATCTTGTGGACTGTCCTCCCGCTGTGGCTGTTATGGGGTGTGGGTATAAGAAATGAGTATAAGAAAAAATGCAGGTTAAAGAAAAAGACCTGTCAGGTTGAACCGGAACCTGACAGGTCGAAGTCTGTTTATTCAGGTAAGTTGATTATTTTCTTTTACCTGCATTTAATATAGTGAGTCCGATTATTTCATTATTCTCATATCTTATAATTATCTCTTCATCAGTCATTTCGGTATAATCTGCATGATTTGGTTTTTTAAAATACTCCGGTTACTTTCTTTTGCTTGCCCAAAAGAAAGTAACCAAAGAAAAAGGCACCACGAATGACAAATACTGGTTTTGTCTTCCCAAAGGCCACCGCTAACTATGGCCACAAAACCAGCATTTCGCACCATTCGTGGACAACCTTCCAGCGGAGGCCGTTATAGGGTTTGGGTATAAGAAATGAGTATAATAAAAAATGCAGGTTTAAGAAAAAGAGATGTCAGGTTGAATATATTAGCTTGAAGCCCGAAGCTGCGCGCCCGTACCGAACGGTACGTTCGGGCGGGCCCGCCTGACCGGACGGGCAGGGAAGCTCGAAGGTCGAGAGTTAAAGATCGATATGCGACATTCGCTTTTCAACCTTTGCTTTTCGCTCTTCGACCCTCGTTCCGAAGGTTTCTTTTACCCCAGCTATTTCTAAAATTCGCCATCTTCTCACTTAGTCCTTTCAAATAAATCACCTGACATAATCCCCCTATTCAAGAATCGGGAAATCCTTATAGAATCTCAATAGTCCTATTGTTTCTGTACGCAGTTTTGTACGAACAAAATTTTTCATTTTATCGTCCATCAACTCACCCACTCCCTGTAATAAACCTTTATCACTGATCGATTCAAGCCGGTTTATACATTTCTGAATATAATCAGCAAGGGACATATTCATCCTAGATTCAACAATATTTTTGTTTAACGGTGAATGATTTTTCAGAAAAAACCAGCAATCGAATATATCGCGCCCGGCAATCATATCCCTGTCAAGAAGGGCACATAGTTTATGAGCAAACATATCGGGCATAACCATTAACTTTATATTGATGCCCAATAAATTCCTGATTTCATAACGGTTGTCAAATATCCTGTTGGAAATCTCAACTTTCAGTTTGCGCTCTCCAGGCCCATAGTCAAGGACTATAACCGGACCATAAATCTTTAGGGC
>CAYMQP010000417.1:0-2889 GCA_964392505.1 uncultured Bacteroidales bacterium | reverse complement strand
TTGTTCCCATTTTAATACGTGAGTTTTAGTCAACGTATTTCAGGCACTGACATTTAGCACAACATCTTATAAAAGCCCAGTACATAGAATCAAGCACCAAGAAACAAAAATTAGATTTTAAACTCCTATTTGTTTTAGCTAAAAGTACGGTTGAAGTGCACTAAATACTTTGAGTTGGCTAATAACGATTCAACCACCTGTAACGACGGGCACTGTCGCCAAATTTAGCGGCAATCATAATTTCGTGTGATCCTATAGTTTTAGAACTGATACTGCTGAAGGTATAATCGAAAGCATAACCGAAATAGTATTTATCGACACGGGCACCGGCCATTATAATTAACGATGAACCTCTGCCTCCAAGAGTTTCCTGTGCTATCCTTGAACCTCCACCCGAGCGGAAAGATACACCTGCCCAATAGTCTTCCTTATAATAAACTTTAACATTCAGATCAACCTGGGCTACAACACTCTCGCTGGCTTTAAATAGAAAGGAGGGTTCTATAAAAAGGAAATCGATAAGATCGAAACGATATCCTGCCATTGCCAGATAATGTCGTTCAAGTCTGAAACCGGCACCTTCACGATTATTTAATTTGAAAAAACTTTCGAAAAGATTTTGCACTGAAAGACCGGCATATATAAAGCGATCGGTATAGTAGGCTCCTAAATTTGCATCGGTAATAAAAGCTCTGCTTTCGGTTTCAAGCAATAACCTGTCGTTCTGGCTTTCAGGATTCAGTTTATCCTTATCTATTTTATATTGAAATGTGCTTAAGGAAGCACCCATGGATAGCTGGGAACGTTTTAACGTTAAGTGATAGGCATAGGTTCCGGAAAATCCTAGTTTGCTGAGTGCACCATTTGAGTCGTTAAATATATAACCTCCAAGGCCTACTCTTCCGCTGCGCGACATAACCCTTCTTCTTTTGCGCACTGATTTTGAGCGGGAAATAAAACTGTTTTTTAAAAGCCGGGTTTGACCTGCAATAGCATAGGTACTGGGAGCATCCTTAAGACCCAGCCATTGTTCCCTTACGGTGAGATTAACAGCAGTGTAGCCTTCATGTCCTGCAACAGCTGGATTTAAGAGAAAGCTGTTCATCATATACTGGCTATAAATAGGAAATTGTTGTGCCTGTAATGAATATGAAGCAAAGAAGCCTATTATTAAAACAAGAGTATATTTTAGCTGGTAAGCTCGCATTCCTTAAAAATATCCTTTCTCGAATGTATTATGCTTAGACTGCTGGCAAAGATATCCAAATTCATTTATTAGTAATCGGCAACTTATCGAATTAAATTAACAGTTCCAACTAAAGGAGAGGCACCTAACATATTCAGGTTTAGAACATAGTAGTATGAGTCCATGGGTAAATTTCTTCCAGACGATGTACCATCCCAAGGTTCTTCAAGCACATTAGTGGTCCTGTAAACAAGTCTACCCCAACGATCGAATATTTCCAGTATAGCTTCATCAAAGAACTCCATATAGGGTATGTTCCACACATCGTTCTCCCCATCGCCATTGGGTGTTATTGTATTTGGCATATCGCGGAAAAGCGCCTCAATGTCGCACGGGAATATAACCAGGGTATCGGTCATATTACATTCGTTGTAATCGGTTATGGTAAGGAAAACTGTATCTGGTATCATTGAAGAAGGATAGACATTTAGATAGCTTGTATTGGATTCAACACCTGAAGTGGTTACCCAATCGTATGCAGCATAATCACCTGGATCGAGGTAATAAGAGGTTCGTTCATCACAAAGTACGGTATCTCTTCCCAGGTATACCTCCGGTAAAGGATGTACCAGCAGGGATACCGTATCGTAACGGGTACAACCGTAACCATCAATTACACGAACCCATATCTGTTCTGTTTCAGTAGCCGGATAATTAATTGTAGTATTGCCATTATGCCATAAGACTTCATAAGGAGGCTGAAAATTGGTGCCTATTGAAAGCAATAAGGTATCCTGATCGCATATTTCCGGAAAATCGAATCCCAGATCAACATTAGGAGCCATTATTTCGATAGTGGCACGAGAAGGGAAATTGCTACATTCCTCACTAGTAATCTCCAGTACTTCCATTTCAACTATACCTGTGCTATAGCCCCAGTGAATTGTAATCGTATCGGTTCCGTCACCGTCGATGATTTCACCATAACTCTGATCGAAATACCACCAGAACTGGGAATCTTCAAATCCTGTAACGCCATATTGCTCAATACTTTCAGCACAGGCAGGTTCGAGTTGAACCTGCCCGTTACTGAAATGTATATTGAATATTATCAGCGAAATTAATGCTATATAAAACTTTGTATTCAACAAATCTGAGAAGTTTGGTCAAATACTATATTGTTGTATTTTCAAGTACTTCTTACTAGAGAGCCCAGGTAGCATCGATATGGAATATCGGTCCGGTCGATGGAGTTGGGTGCACTGTAATGGTAATAGTTTCTGGTCCCAGATCGTAATATACAAACTGATCGGGAGTAGCACCATTAACTCCAGGTCCTGCAGCTAAGGTAAGAAAATCTCCCCAGCGTGATGCATGATCGTTCAAACCGTTTAAGACATAAGTATACACTGTTGTTGCGTCGACAGTACCATTGTTTATTACGTTGAAGGCACTCACAGTGGTTATAGCATGATTACCTGATGCAGCTACAGCTTCAGGAGCAGCCTGGTCATACTCAACAGCATACTTTTGTGCTGCAGCCTGACCCGTACCGTTTTCATCATCATACCAGAATTCGTCGGCACCACCTGAATCCAGAGTTTTAATTTCCAGTGTCCAGCACAGGCGGAAGTTCTGGTAACCTCCACTTACATCAACACCAATTGCAGCCGGGAAAGTACCACCTTCACAATCTTCCGAAG
>CAYMQP010000416.1:0-2898 GCA_964392505.1 uncultured Bacteroidales bacterium | reverse complement strand
CATCCGGGCAAATCTTCGTTTTGTTGTTTCGGTTTCCAAGCAATATCAGAATCAGGGTTTAAGTTTGCCCGATCTGATTAATGAGGGCAATTTAGGTCTTATAAAAGCTGCCCAGCGTTTTGATGAAACCCGTGGATTTAAGTTTATATCCTATGCCGTTTGGTGGATAAGGCAATCTATACTTCAAGCACTCGCTGAACAAGCACGGATTGTTCGTTTACCTTTAAATAAAATTGGATCGATTAATAAAATTAACCGCACATTTGCTAATCTGGAGCAAAAATTTGAGCGGGAACCCTCGGTACAGGAAATTGCACAAGTTCTGGAAATGGCTCCCGAGGAAGTTAAAGAATCGCTAAAAAGTTCGGGAAGGCATGTATCAATGGATGCTCCACTAACACAGGATGACGAAGGAAATCTTTACGATGTTATTCTTAGTCCCGATACAGCCCCTCCCGATAAAGGATTACTGACCGACTCGCTTAGAAAGGAAATTGAAAGAGCACTTTCAACACTTACATACCGTGAGGCCAATATTGTGAGACTATATTTTGGTCTAAATGGTAAATATGCCCATACCTTGGAGGAAATAGGAGAAGAATTTAACCTGACACGTGAACGGGTCAGACAGATCAAGGAAAAAGCGATTAAACGGTTAAAGAATATTACCCGCTGTAAAAATCTAAAAGCCTATTTAGGATAGCCTCTCGAATCTACTATCAAATCGGTATATGTAAACCGTTGGGAATAAAGGCCTGTTAATGAGTTTATGAGCGGACTTTACCATATCACTAACAATTGTATATTCCCATCAGAAAGTATTATATGATCGGAAATATTCAGTCCGGCGAAGATCAACTTGGCTCATGAATTAACCAATTTGAGTGAAGATTCAATATCGGCTCTGACATTCCATTCGGCGCTGATTCCATTTTCACCATAACCGAAGTAATAGAAGCCAAACTTCGATACTACCTTTTTTGCCCTCTTTAAAATATCGGAAAATTTTTAATTATAACTCGCGATGCCTATTTATCGTAACTCTCAGCATTTTGCTCAATTAACTTCAATATCCCGAAATAAGATACATTAAAACGGTATGGATTGCTATATAAAACAAAAAGCTATATAGTATTTTAATATTAAAAGTATTTTTGCAGAGATTTTTAAGAATAAATATGAGTCGATATATTTCACCCTCAATACTTGCAGCCGATTTCGGAAATCTGGAGAAAGAGATCAAACTTATTAATAATAGTAAGGCCAGTTGGTTGCATTGCGATGTAATGGACGGTGTATTTGTCCCAAATATATCATTTGGGGTACCAATAGTTAAGACGGCAAGCCGAATATCTTCAAAACCGCTCGATGTTCACCTGATGATTGTTGAACCGGAAAAATACATCGATATTTTTTGTAAGCTTGGTATCGACATATTGACAATTCATATTGAAACCTGTCGGAATGCAATTAACGCAATCGATAAAATTAGAAAACATGGGATTAAGGCCGGAATCACTCTTAAACCAGGGACACCTGTAGAAACATTAAAAGATGCTCTGCCCGGAGCAGATTTGGTTTTAGTAATGAGTGTCGAACCCGGTTTTGGAGGGCAAAATTTTCTAGAACAAACATACCAGAAAGTGAAAGAATTGCGCCAGTTACTTCAAAAAATGAATACAGATGTTCTAATTCAG
The DNA here is from genome assembly GCA_964392505.1 of uncultured Bacteroidales bacterium. Classification (GTDB taxonomy): domain Bacteria; phylum Bacteroidota; class Bacteroidia; order Bacteroidales; family UBA10428; genus UBA10428. The sequence continues at coordinate 1,201 of CAYMQP010000416.1, read as the reverse complement.
GTCGATGGAGGAGTAGATTTTACCAATGCACGAAAACTTTTCGATGTAGGTGTTAACATACTGGTAACAGGAACTACCGTATTTCATTCAAACGACCCGATTGATACTATCAACAAACTCTTAGCTGTTTAAACCTTCATTTAGAAATTCTTCGAGATAAAGAAATTTCTCTGTAAGCCTGCCATCTTTCAGAATGGTAGCATCCTGAATAAATTGTGATTTTTTACTTGATAAAAGTTCGGGTATAACTTCATTGACAAGTTTATCTCCAAAATCGTGGGAAGCTTCCCTGGCCAATATGCCGGGTAAATTATCAATAGCCATCACGGTAATTTGCCGGTTAGTAAATGGTTCTGTTTCTTTTGCGCTTTTTGTATTATACCCATAAAATGGTTCCTCAATTGAAGAGGTACGTAAAGTCGATGGTATGGGGCCTGGTATATCGCAACTAATATCGGCTATAAAACGGATCGAAAAATCTTTTCGATTGATATCCTGCCGTGTAAAGAATACAGGAGAACGGTTATCCCAAAAATGGCAAGGTATAAAAACATCTGATTTAAGTGCGTAGGGTAGAAAATTAGAAATATAGTTTTGCGGATTAATAACAAAATCTGAATAACTGAATTTTCTTCCATCTCGGTGTTTGGTGTAATGCTGTGGACCAATCTGGCAGAAAACGCTTTCGGTAAAATTGTGTGTAAGATATGCATCGGGAGAAACTTCATCGATGTCTGCCGATTTTAACATTTCCAAGGCTCCAGAGGCAACTCTACCTTCGCCGGTAACAACAATTTTTAAAGGAATGGGAAACCGAACCTGCGCAAGTTCTTTTTTCAATTCGCTACGATCGCGGCATAATTCTGGACGTTTCAATTGGTATGCTTTTGTTTGAATCCCCAAACCTAACAATGCATAATAGGCTCCGACAATTCCTGCCCAATACCCAAAAGCAACCACTCTGACACCATTTTTAATTAAGTATTCGAAGTCGATTAATGTAATTTTCCTTCTGCTCGCCTCAGTCAGTAATTTCTGGTTATGAGGTTGCATTTTTGCTGTATGCGAAAAAAACAGGTAAGTTTTATCCGGTATTAGTAATTCTTTAGTTACTTCCTTTATTCCCAACATAATATCGCAGAAGCTGAAATCATCGGTCAGTTCGATACCAAGTTTCGCATATTCCTGATCGGTATAAGCC
>CAYMQP010000415.1:0-2904 GCA_964392505.1 uncultured Bacteroidales bacterium | reverse complement strand
ATATAGCATCGTCGCGACCCATCGATACAATCAGTGAATCGCCTGTAACCTGGGGATTCAGATTGGTTTGCCCCACATACATGCCCTCGAAGAAAATATTGGACTGACCGGGTAACAAATCGAACTGGCCATAATCACCGACTTTTGCAAGCAAAAAAGCGTGCTGATTGAGTTTGGGAACTGTATGATAGGTGTATGAAGCCGGTAACTCAAAATTCTTAATCGGTACGATATGCTGCTTCCCATCGGCCGGGATATCCTGCTTTATTTTAATCTGATATTCGGTTGCCATCTGGTTTGACACCTGGTCGACCTGGTAAGGCACAGGAGGAGCTTCCTTAAATTCCATCGCTGTTTCTGTATCCTCGGCATAAACATTCATCATGGCTCGTGCAGGTGCAGCATCACTCTTTTTATAACTACTAGAACTAACAACTGGGGGCGGTACGTAAAAATTGATATACCAGGGATTAAGTATTGGGCGCTCATTATTTACTGTAGGATTACCGGTCGAAATAACCAGGTCAACTCCTGTCCAGTCGAATCCGGTATTCTGAAAAACATTGGCTTTATATACCAGGTCAATTGGTGTAGCCGTACCTGCGCAGCGAAGATCGTAAAGCGGAACCCATCCTGCATTACGGGTAAGATAGGTAAAGTTCACTAATATTCGTGTTGTTTGCTCGGCAGAAATATTCAAAACAACTTCTCCCATTCGTTTTCCCTTCTGATAATTCATCTCCTGCAGCTGTTGTTCCAGGTGTTTTTTTGTCTCCCGTAAATCGCGTAGGGTAATATTATTTGAATAGATCTTTTTACGGATTACCGTAAGCCTGCTCCGGTAGAAATCGGCTAACTGGCTCAGATCAGAAGCTGTAATCTTTTCTTTCTCATTGACTATTTTCTGATTTTCAACGATTAGTTTTTCCTCACCCTGATAGATTGCCTGTTCATTGGTCAACCAATCGATCTTATTACTAATCAACTCTAATGAATCTTTCAGTTCTTTCAACCGTTTGGGTAGTGTTTGATATCCCATAAAATTGGTTCGAACCGTTGCCGAAAGTAAAATAGCGCTTCCTTTTACCTGCACCTGTAAGCTGTTCGGATCGATAGTTGATGTAAGATTGTCGAGAATAATTTCCTGGTTTCCGGAGTTCACAGTCATTTGTGCACTATGCGATATTTTGGCTCCCTGGCGGTATATAACAACTTCTTTAATCTCCGATTTGATGGCTTTGGAATTAATCGTCACAACTAGTAATAAGGCTATAATAATACGTATTCGTTTCATGATGTTTATTTTTGTGTTTTACGAATTTATAATAATATCAGCATAGAATTCCTATTTAGGCTAAGCATTAAATTAACAACTCGGCGCGAAACACATATTTGTTCTCAATTTGATTGCTGATAAATTTATAATACCTGTGAAAACAACTTGCAATTATATGCTTTCGATTCGTGCAATGTATAAACCTTGCATTGAGAACCCAATTTTGAATATCCTGAACGATTTCAACTCTCCGTATAAATTTCATAAAACACTTAAGGAATACAATCCTTCGCCACTATATTCACTTCCAGCATTGGCTCAAAAGCTTGGTGTTGGGAAAATATACCTGAAAAATGAAGCTGAACGTTTTGGAATTAATGCAATAAAAATGCTGGGAGCCTCTTACGCCATGTATAATCTCATAAATCAGAATCAAAAAATAAAATGCTTCTGTACGGCTACCGATGGCAATCATGGTCGTTCCGTTGCCTGGAGTGCCAGGAGACTTTACCGAAAAGCGTTCATTTTTGTCCCCGAATATACTGTAGCCTCGAGAATTAAAAGCATCGAAAACGAAGGTGCTGAAGTATATAAAATTAAAGGTAATTATGACGATGCGATTAATGCAGCAACTCAATTTTCCGATGAAAATAATTGCACCCTTATTCAGGATTTTTCCTGGAACGAATATAAAGAGATTCCAACCAGCATCACAGCAGGTTACTACACCCAGTTGAAAGAATTAGAAGAACAAATCGATGATTTTTCTAAGGAATTTGATTTGATAATAGTCCAATGCGGAAATGGAAGCTGGCCATCGGCAGTTACTCATTTTATTCGGACGCATCGGGCGTTTGATAATATAAAAATAGTATGTATTGAACCTATAGCCGCTGATGGTATGCTGGCCTCGATAAAAGCCGGTAAACTGATATCCAGTACCAAATCGCAAATAACTATTATGGCGGGACTGAATTGCGGTACACCTTCCCAACTGGCATTTGATATAATGCGCCATGGAGGAGATGCATTCATATCGATTCCCGATTCGTATACAATAGAAGCCATGAAATTACTTTACAAACCTTCTTTAGCAGATCCAAAAATAAAAGCTGGGGAGTCGGGGGCAGCGGGACTGGCTGGTTTATTAGCTATAATTAAAGATGGTTCCCTGATCCTGTTACGACATGCTTTGAAAATAAATTCTAGAACCCGCATACTGATTTTTAACACAGAAGGTATTACCGATCCCAATTTCTTTCACAAACATATAACCTGATTTAATGAGGATGCTGCCCTTCAGAATCAAATATTTAAGAACATACACGTAAAGAAAAAGCTTAAGATTATTTATTTCCTGTTTTGTGCAATGCATGACCCAGTTTTAGTAACTCTCTAAAAGGCTGAAAGTCTTATTTAATTTAAACCGATGGCAGCGCCTCGGGTATTTAGCCAGATATACTAATTTCGTCCTGAAAGGACAGTTTAATTTAGTCCGTCCATAAATATTGTTCATTATAATCAACACCATATTCCTTTAAAAACAATAAAAATTCTTCCCTAAAACTCATCTTTTTATGATGTTCTTCCTGTTTCGCAATGTAGTTTTTTGTTTTATCATGTAATGA
>CAYMQP010000414.1:0-2912 GCA_964392505.1 uncultured Bacteroidales bacterium | reverse complement strand
CGGACCTGAAGCGGACAATTCCGATCCCGAAGTGGACAGTTCCGGACGCGAAGTGGACATTTCCGGAACTGAAGTGGGCAGTTCCGAACCTGAAGCGGACATTTCCGAAGTTGAAGTGGACAATTCCAAACCTGAAGCGGACAGATCTGAAGTTGAAGTGGACAATTCCGAACCCGAAGCGGACAGATCCGGAACTGAAGTGGACAGAGCGGCAGTAAAAGCAGAACTATTCAGGAGCTAAATATACTCTATCGATTGGGAAAAAATGAACATCCACCAACCATTTCAAATCAACCTTACTTTATAACCACCTTTTCCGTTATAACCTGATTCTCTGTGATCAGCTCAAGTATATAAATGCCTGGAGAAAACACACCCGGATTCAAATCGGTTAACTTCAACTCCAGATCGTTTGTACCGGTGTGTAACATCCCATCATACAGTACCGACTTCCATTTGCCATGGATATCATATAACAGCAACATAGCAGGCTGATCGTTATCGATTTTAATCCGAACATTTAACATACCATGTGCCGGGTTTGGATAAAAAGTCAGCATAAGTCCGGTTTCTTCACCTTTATAAGTTTCAAGACCGGAACCTGTCTCGTTTATCAGGATATCGACCCTAGCCGTATTGGATGTATATTTTTCATTCCGTACTTTATACGTAAATTCATCCTCACCCATAAAATCGGTATCGGGAGTGTAAAGGAGATAGCGAGGTTCACTCAGTTGAAGGCTCCCATGCTGAGGCTGACTGGTAATTATAACCTGAAAATCGAAAGGACTACCAAACGGATTTACATCGTTAAGTATAATTTCACTAGCTGATAAATAGTGATTTATTCTCCCGACAAGAAAATCGTCGTTTGCTGTTGGGATTTGTATATTCCTTACCACGAAGGCCGGTGAAAATGTGTGTTCAACAGAATTGCCCGCCGTATCGACACTTCTTAGCATAAGATCGAAATAACTCGAATCATATTCTGTTTCGGTTATTATGCCTGAATAGTATATGCCCGACCTAGGATCTTCTGTAACTGAATCAATAGTAATTTCCAGCCAGCTATCTGAGGCTTCAGGTTTTATATACACTTTTGTCGAATCGTTGTTAACCGGTTGGTAGGTGTGCTTGAAGATGGCATAATAGTTATTATCGGCCAGCGAAAATTGAACCAGCGCCGTATCACCTTTATCAAATACCGACGCATAGCTGGTATCACTATCCGTAATTCTGAAAAGTGTCAACATAGGGGGAGTAGCATCTTCGCGGGTCAGATCAAAATCATGCCGTACATGAACACCACCTGTCTTATGATATATATTATATGTCGACGAATTATAGCTTGTACTATACGCTCCGGGAGGCAGACTATCAAGGTAATAGAAACTATAAAGCTTATCAACAAAATCACCCTCACTATCATAGATTTCGCAATAATTACCGCGGGAAAGAATATGATTATTCGGGTCTTTTTCGGTAAATCTTGCATGGATACGATTTGCGGTTTTGTTCATATATAACTCAGACACAAGGAAACGGTAACCGGTTGCATCTCTAAGTGTATCACCAGGGTTATATTTTAACAGGTCGGGTGTTGCAGCACTGCTCCAGTAAAAATGATCGTCGATACAACGCAAAGGACCTGCAAGTTTGTTAAAGCCTTCCTGCAGTCTGAAATAATAGAATGTTTTCTCAGGCTTGTCCTCCAGCGAGGGCATATAAATATCAACCACGCTGGCAGTATGCTTCCCGTCATAACCGATAGAATTATTTAGATACGAATTGAATTGCCAATACATCATGGGGGTCCAGTCAAGGTTATCGAAACCACCCGAAACATAGGTTATATTTTTATAATCGCCTGCATCATTTTGTAGCACAATATTATGGTCCAGGCCTTCAACGGCATCGAACGAATTAAAACACATTGTATTGGGTTCGGCTGCTAAGTTCCACCGGGTTTCACCACCCGCTATTAATATACTGTCAGGCATATCCGATAAGTAAATAGTGTCAAGCATGGTCATTTGGTCGTCGGGATCATTTGTCCAAAACCTGTTTTCTATATCAATCACTCTGTGACCTGTACCATATGTTGCCATACCGAGTCCCGACATGGCCATACGTACTTCATCATTATCGACATACCTGATAAAATTTATATATAGCGAATCGGTGATCGCCATCCCAAAACCGCTGTAAGTTGTCGAGACTGGGGTGATATGCTGACCAGCTTCGTCGACAGTAGAAAAGATGATTTTATTGTTTGCTTCGTCCGATGAGATTGTTAAAACCGTATCGCCCGGTTGCATATGTATGTTTTTTAAAATATGACGGTTTGCATAGTTTAATGGGTAGGCACTTGTATCATAATCCCACCATACTGTATCGGCCAGGCATGCAAGACAAGTAAAATCTTTTGGGACTATAATCTTATCCTGAAAGATAAGACTAAAAAACTCACTCTTGAAATATCCCTCCGGAGTCCATGCGAAAAACATCTCAACACCTCTGTCGGAAGATAACTTAACAATAGAACCTCTGTTAAAACTCCAAAGGCATTGAAGCGTATCAGTGGCTGTGGTTGCCAGAATAGTACCTGCGAACATCAGGAGGGTAGGATATTCGGTTGAGGGGAAGTTTGGTAAAACCGAATTATCAACATGTATTGTAACCGTTATATTCCGGCTTTCATCTGGTGTTAGAGTCGGATTAGGTTCACTGAACATAAAGGAAACTCCTTCGGGAGTATCTCCCATTGCAAATTCATAACTCTGGTCCTGATCGTAAATATTTTTTATTGAAATAGTCTGTTCAGCTGTCCATATGTCTCCGTCATCCAGGTCGTTAACGCCGAAATTTAATACTGCACTACTAAACAGGGTTTTTACCATACTGGCTTCATA
>CAYMQP010000413.1:1628-2960 GCA_964392505.1 uncultured Bacteroidales bacterium | reverse complement strand
AGTCAATACAGTGGCTCGAAAATTTCCTTAGCCAATACCATGGAGCTGTATTACTTATTTCGCACGACCGTGCTTTTCTCGATAAGGTTACAACCCGAACATTAGAAATAACTATAGGGCAGATACATGATTATGCGGTTTCCTATTCCAGCTATGTTACCTTGCGTAAAGAACGCCGTGAGCAACAACTGGCAGCATACCGGAATCAACAAAAACATATCGAGGATACGAAGGAATTTATTGAGCGCTTCAGGTACAAAGCTACAAAAGCTGTACAGGTACAATCGCGAATCAAACAACTCGAAAAACTGGATATTATTGAAATCGAAGAAGAAGATATTAGAAGTATCAATATCAGGTTTCCAAAGGCTCCTCGTTCAGGAACCGTTGTTATAAAAATGACTGATTTGTCGAAAAAATATGGAAACCATACTGTACTCGATACTATTAATATGGTTGTTGAACGCGGAGAGAAAATAGCCTTTATCGGACGAAATGGTGAAGGAAAAACAACGCTCTCACGAATTATCGTAAATGAAATCGATTTCATAGGAACTTTTAAAACTGGACATAACGTCCATATAGGTTACTATGCCCAGAATCAGGATGAACTGCTAAATAAAAATGCTACAGTGTTTGAAACCATCGATCGGGTAGCTGTTGGTGATGTACGCACCAAGATGAGGGATATATTAGGTGCATTTCTTTTTAGCGGTGAGGACATTGATAAAAAAGTTAAAGTGTTGTCAGGTGGTGAAAAATCCCGACTGGCTTTAGCGTGTTTGCTCCTGGAACCCTATAACCTTTTAGTTCTCGACGAGCCTACAAATCATCTCGATATGCGTTCGAAAGATATTTTAAAACAGGCACTACTCAGCTATAATGGTACATTAATTGTGGTATCGCACGACAGGGGATTTCTTGATGGATTAGCTGAAAAGATATATGAATTCCGTAATAAAAAAATCCATGAGTATCGGGGAAATATATTTGATTTTTTAAAAAAGAAAAAACTTGAAAGTCTTGATGAACTTAATCTAAATGAACCGGGTCAACAAAGAAAGAAAACTGAAAATGAATTTCCTGATCAGAAAAGTGTTTATTTAGAACGGAAGGAATTCGATCGGGAAATCAGAAAAAGAACGTCGCAAATTACCAAGCTGGAAATTGAAATTGAAGAAGCTGAATCGAGAATTGCTGAGATGGATTCCTTTCTTGGTACTGGCGAGAAAATCACAAATTCGGATTTCTTTACCGAATACGATACATTAAAGAAAAAGATAACCGGGCTAATGCACGATTGGGAAAAACTTCAGTATGAACTGGAAATCC
>CAYMQP010000413.1:0-1618 GCA_964392505.1 uncultured Bacteroidales bacterium | reverse complement strand
AATCCTCGAGAGAAAAAGAAATTCAGTAAATTAGGAAACGCTAACTACAACTAATAAATGAGATTTGGAGTCAAACAACGGTTAAGAATTTTATATTTTATTTCAGGTTTAGCTGGACTTATAATTTTAGTTATTGGTTGCGCTACCATTTATACAGCCACAGGTAATCGATGGAATCTTGCTGCAATTTACAATCCTGCCAGTTCACGTTTTCATCCTGCATATAGAGTGTATCATAATGCTAACGATCACTCCCTATTGCTGGTTAAACTGTTTCCCAATGAGCTGCTTTTTAATCAGGCCAATGTTTCCGGTGAATTTATTAGCCAGGTTTCGGTACAATTACAGAATTATGAAATTGTCGACAATAAACCGGTGTTGGTAGATAGTATCACATACAGATATAACATTAAGCAGGAAAGTGTAGGACGAAGATTTCTATCGCAAATTCCATTCAAAGCAGAACTGGGTAAGCGATATCAACTTAGAATAGTCGCACGCGATCTGTTACGAAAGGATTTTAATTTAAAGTTTGTTGAGGTAGATAAAACCACACCGTATTCGGAACAAAATTATAATATTCTGAACCAGAAGGGAATTCCATATTTTAATAATGTGATAGTTCCTGGAGGAGTATATCGAATCGAGCACCGTGATAAATCTTTCAATACTCTTTTCATTAATTATTATCTGAACGACATTCCGTTACCAAGTCCTACGTTTTCCATTATGTCGGATGAATTTCAATATGCTGAACCTGATAGTAATTATATAGTAGAATACTCCCCTGAAATTTTACTAACTTTTAACTATGAAGGTCTTTTTTATATCCGTTTCGACACAAATTATGCTGAAGGTTTATCGTTGGTAAATTTTGGTGAGAATTTTCCGAAAATTAAAACAGCACAGGAAATGATAGATCCTTTAGCTTATATAACAACATCGGCTGATTATAAGCAACTTAAAGCTGAAGAAAATAAAAAGCTAACTGTCGATAATTTCTGGCTTAATATTGGAGAAACAACAGGCCGAGCGCGTGAACTTATCCGTATTTATTACAACAGGGTTTACTTTGCCAACTATTATTTCTCAACTTCCAAACCTGGCTGGAAAACCGATCGGGGGATGGTTTATATCGTATACGGGCCACCCCAGAATATGCAGAAAACAGCTAATACAGAAACATGGATTTATTATAATAAGGGGGCTAGTAGTACCATTAATCTTACGTTCGAGTATAAACCAAACGTTTACAGCTTGGAGAATTTTGTACTTCGTCGTTCGGAGAGTCACGATTGGCACTGGCGCGAAGCTGTGGATGCATGGCGAAATGGAGAAGTTTATTTGCTTGATTAATAAAATAGGATAACTTGAAAAATAAAAATACACACCTGATTTTCGGTTATCATTCCCTTTCGGAAGCTATTAATGCTGGTAAAGAAGTAAATAAAGTATTTCTGAGGAGAGGGATTAAAAGCGAACAGTTTGCCGGGTTGTTCCAAAAAATCAGGGAATCCGGAATACCTTACCAGTATGTTCCCATCGAAAAGTTAAATAGTCTGGTAAAAGGGAATCATCAGGGGGTAGTGGCATCGCTCTCTCTAATTGAATATAAAAA
>CAYMQP010000412.1:0-2973 GCA_964392505.1 uncultured Bacteroidales bacterium | reverse complement strand
ATAGCAGGCAGTATTTGTACGGTCAATTATTTCGTCGAAATTATAGTGCATATTTTTTATAGTGAAAATACGGAAATCAGTAAATATATGATGGAATCGCTGGTCAAGAAATCAAATTTTAAGTAATTTAATATTGAAACAAATTTTGTATAAGGGTGTATAAAGAATCATGTGTGATAGTTATAAAGAAAATGTAAACTAAAACATACAATTATGAAAAAAAGTATTTCAGTGATTTTGAGTATAGCGGTTTTTAACTTGGTATTTCTATCCTGCGAAAGGCATAAGGACGAACCACCCGAATTGCCACTACTTGCATCGATGACTATCGATTTTTCTGATTTTTTGCAAAATCAAAAATCGGCTGTTGACGACTTAAAAGCTGCAGAAGATGCTACATCGAATAATTATGGATTTGCCGCACTTAATGTCGGGGTTTTCAGTTTATTCCTCGGTGTTGTATTGGCTGTACCTACTTCTGCATTCTGGAATTCATTCAGTGTCGATCCTGTATTTGTTGGTGAAGCCACCTGGGAATGGACTAAAGAATACACGGCATTTGCTGCTTCGTACACATCTCGTCTGACGGGTCAGGTCAGGGCCAACGACGTTAAATGGGAAATGTATATTTCGAAAGCAGGGATCGGAGGATTTGATGAGTTCAAATGGTACGAAGGAACCTCAGACCTCGATGGTAACGCCGGACAATGGATTTTAAATTACGATAACGAGCATCCTGTTCCCGTCCTCCAAATCGATTGGGAACGCGAAGGCGAAGAGATTGGCGTGATTACTTTTACCAACATAATGGAAGAAACCCTCGAGGGCGAACCCAATGATGAATATGGAAGCTATATCGAGGCTGGCAAAATAGTCGGTGATCTGGATGCCTATTACGATATTTACATGGCCGATACAGGTTATGATGTGGATATCGAATGGAGTACTACCGAATATAACGGACAGGTTATGTGCCTGGCCTGGTTCCAGGATTCAGACTGGCATTGCTGGGATGGCGACGGGTATGATATTGATTGTGAATGAGAATAATTTTTCAACCTGAAAATTAAGAAGGAGGGTATAATCCCTCCTTTTTTGTTCGTTTATTCAATAATTATTCTTTGTGTTATCTGTTTATGATTTTTTGTTAGTTTGAGTAAATATAATCCTTGTGCAGCACCTACAAGATCAATTATACCCTTTTGTTCGGAAAGAATGGATTCAAACACCAGAGTACCTGTTTCATTGTATATTTCAACGAGGCTTCCAAGATATTCTTCACTGATTTCCAGGTTAAACAAACCCCGGGTTGGATTTGGATAACAGTAAAATTCATTGATATTCTGCTCTGTTATATTATCAGGCAATAGAACAGCAACAACCAAAACTTCGCTGGCCAGATTGCCAAAATGGTCTTCGTCTTCGGCTACACCGGCTGGTACCTGTATCGTCACATTACCTGTCGATTCGGGTATAATATCAAGGATGAAGGTAATATTATCTTCAGTACTTAACGACCCTGCACTCACAAAACCATTGGTTATATTAATTTCATACTCCTGAAGACCGGTTACTTCCTCACTGAACTCAATAAAAACAGTAAATATACCCGTAGCAGGTTCTGTAACTTCAGTAAATAATTCCGTGCGGGGCGAATCAAAATCGGCATGGACTATAAGGGTTTCAGCTGCAAGATTTCCATTTAGATCAGAATCTTCAACCACAGCCATGGGTAAATCAACAAGTACATCGCCTGTAGCAGCGGGAATAATTATCAAGGTATAATGCGATTCATCAATAGTTGATAAAGAGCCAGGTTCTACTGTACCATTTGTTATAAGAAAATCACCTTCTTCCAGTCCGGTTACAGGCTCATTAAAGCTTACCGCGACTTCAAATGCACTTTCGACTGGCTCTATAACTTCAGCAGTTAATGTTGGTTTGGGTACTCCATCAATATATAATCTGTTGGTACTAGGCATATTTAAGTTTCCATCGAGATCCTGAACAACGCTTCCGGGAATATTGATTTCAACTATACCATCAACCTCAGGATGTACTATAACTACAAAATTCTGATCGTCGGAGGTTGAAAGACTTCCCGGCACCGCTGAACCACCGACGACCTCTATATCGCTTGTTGTAAAACTCGATATAGGTTCGCTGAAATGTATTTCAATTTGAAAATCTTCACCTGTATGAACAGATATACTACTGGTAAGAGATGGTTCGGGAGGAATTAATTCGGAAGGTAAAGCACCGGCCGGTATAGGTCCTAAAGGGACTGCTGAATACGCCCAGTCGACTACAACAAACTCGGTTGCTGCTCGATCGATATTTACACGCATCCATCCGAAATGTCTTGCTGGAGCCCCATCATAGATAATCCACGTTATACCCATAAGCGCATTACCCGAGCCGAGAAAATTACCGTAATAAGCAACACCCAGATTATAATAATCGCCAACATAATTAGTCCATGTTCTGCCTGAGCTGACAGTATACATTAAAGATAACTGAAAGACATTAAATGTAGTTCCTATCCAACCGTTTGTGGTTCCGGCATTCTGGATAAATGCACTATATGTATCCCAGATATTAAAAATACCCGAATCCCAGGCTAAGCCAACATTAAAATCGGTTACACCGTCACCATCCAGATCGAGTGGATTAAGTATTCCCGGTTCGTCAAAAAGCAGATTTTGAATTCCGGAATACATAAGTTGTCCCTTTGCCTGGCTGGCAGTAATTATCATAGCTCCGGCAGTAGTTGCATAAGCTGCCAGGCGTATGCCAAGTTTATCGTTTGATGAAGAATTAAGGTGTATCATGACGAATGATTGGTTGATTAATGGAACAAGCTAATAAATTTATTGGAAAGCAGAAAACGATTTATTATTAATTCTTAATAAGATAATCTATTATCTATAAGCTTTATAAAATTGAATGCAAACTCAACTTGAAATATGATTC
>CAYMQP010000411.1:0-3015 GCA_964392505.1 uncultured Bacteroidales bacterium | reverse complement strand
ATGCTGGAGCATATGGGGTCCGTGTTGATTTACCTGAAGGTCAGTATGTTTATCATGTTCTTGGTCCCAGAGGATTAAAGAGCGATATACCTACATTTGGCAGTGAATTAATTTTTAAAGGAATATTATTGCATGAATTCAGTCATTCTTTCGTAAATCCTACAACCGACCAATTTTTGGCTGAAATTAATGAGTCAGCTTCACTGTTCGACCCTATTGCAGAAGAAATGGCCGATCAGGCCTATACCAGTTGGCACACATGTGTAAACGAACATCTGGTGAGAATTAATGTAATCAGAATTCGCGTTGCATCGGAAGGTGAAAGCATTAAAGATGATTTAATAGACTTCGAATTATCAAAAGGATTTATTTATATAACTCAGCTCGACACCTTAATGCAAAGGTATGAGAGTAACCGTTCGGAATTTCCGACCTATGAAGATTTCTATCCGGAAATCGTGCATTTATTCAATGTATTGGCAGGAATTGAGTAATAGGTAAAGCCCCCTGCTAAGAGAAGCCTGCCTTCTACAGGCAGATTAGTAGCTTCGTTTTCAATAAAAATTAACCTGCCTGACGCCTGTATACCACCAGGTAGAGCAGCCGGGTTTCCTGACTAATAAAAGAGTAAGCTTAAACATCAGTGCAGTTCCAGCCATTCTTTTTCAAAGTTGGCACAAGGCGAATTTTGGTTTACTTTTGTTTTGAAACATCCTCATTTTATTGGATAGCAACCTATCGATTCGGGTGATAATGGCTGCTATCTTCTTTTATTACAACAGTTTGTTTTAATTGGTCATGAATAGGGTTTTTCTTAACTTGGTGTGATAAACAATGTGTTAGGGTGTGCTTGCTCAACCACGCCAAAGGCGTGGCAGACGCTTGCTATCCCCGACCGTTGGCGGCAATGCTAAACAATAAGAAACATGAAGACTTTTAAGAAAATTATTATTGGATTCGCTGTTATAACTTTGTTTTCATGTGGACATAAAAGTCAAACGAGTGATATTAATACAATTCAAAATATGACAGACAAAATTATCGTCGCTAATGCAATCCTTAACTGTTCGATCGACAGTGCATTCAATTATTTTGCTGACAATAACTTATTAATAAAATGGTTAACAAATAAGGCCAATGTTGAAATGAAAGAAGGAGGAAAATATGAGCTTTTCTGGACTCCTCAAGATTCCGATCTTACGAATAACAGTACATATGGTTGTAGAGTATTAGCTGTGGAACGTCCATATTATTTAAATATAGAATGGAGAGGAAATGCTGAGCAAAAAGAATTTATGAATAATGTTAGGCCTTTAACAAACGTGACTGTTTTATTCTCAAATCTTGATGACACAAAGACAAAAGTAACAGTAATTCATACAGGTTGGAGACAAGATGATAACTGGGAAACAGCAAGATTGTATTTTAAAAAGGCATGGACAGTGGCTTTTAAACAACTTGAAGAATTAGTGAATACTGAAAATAAATAAGGCGCATGCCACCAAAAGATGTAGAACGCATGGCCGCGTGTCGTCACGCGCTGCAATTATATTGCAGGATCCAAACTCAAATATGAAATGGCTTTAATTCACCGCGATACCTTAATAGTTATAGAGCGGGACTTGTGCCCTGTAGACATGAACGAAGAAATGGTTAACTTGTAATGCAATCGCTTACTTTTAATATACCTAACGTTGTAATGCATTTTTATAAATCCAGTAAAAAATAGAATTATTAATTGAAATACAATATGAGCATAAACCATGGAAGCAATGCAACGATTATGATAAAACAGTATGAATCAGATATAAAAGAAATTATTGCAAAACGTTATGATAATGGTGGTGATTTATGGACTACCCCAGACAAACGTGTAGGCAAAGGTGGCCCATTTTCAACTCTCGGCAGTGCTTTGATGCTTGCAGAGTTGGGATTAACTACTTCTCCTTTAATGAAAGATGCTGCTGAATTGATACTAAGTTTATGGAAAGAAGACGGACGATTTCAAATAGCGCCCAAGGGTGCGATATATCCTTGTCATACCGCTGGTACTGCAAGGATTTTATGTCGCATGGGATATGCAACGGATAATAGACTTGGAAAGACTTTTAACCATCTTTTGAAAATTCAGCATCATGATGGCGGTTGGCGTTGTAATACATACAAATTTGGAAGAGGACCAGAAACGGCTTTTTCTAATCCTGGAACAACATTAGAGGCTTTAGATGCATTCAGATTTACTAATTTTCTTAATAATGATAAGCGCCTTGATAAGGCAGTGGAATTCTTACTCAATCATTGGGAAACTCGAAAACCTCTTGGTCCTTGCCATTATGGAATTGGTACTTTATTTATGAAAGTTGAATACCCGTTCTTTCGTTATAACCTGTTTTTTTATGTTCACGTTCTATCTTTCTATGAAAGAGCAAAAAATGATAATAGATTTTTAGAAGCACTTAATGTATTAAAATCAAAAATAGTTAATGGGAAAATTATAGTTGAGAATCCCAATCGTCAGTTGGTAAACTTTGCCTTTTGTAAAAAGGGTGAACCAAGCAATCTTGCAACAAAACGTTATCATGAAATCTTGATTAATCTTAAATAACAATCGATTAAAATGAGTCTAAAGACAATAATTGAAAAGTACGAAATGCCAACAGGCGGTATAACCATAAGGGATTTTGCTTCACTGAGTAAGTATGCTTATGAACATTCTTAAATTTCCTCTATTATTTTCCCAGATTGTTGCAAAGCGAATTATAGATTACTTTTGTTTTGAAACATCCTCATTTTGTTGGATAGCAGCCTATCGATTCGAGTGATATTGGCTGCTATCTTATTTTGTTTAAGGCAGCTAGTTTCGATTGGCATTAAATAGCGTTTTTCTTAACTTGGAGTGCTAAACAACGTGTTCTGGTACTCACGCGGCACGCGACCTACACCCGACCGTAGGTGGCAAGTGGGTACGATATAGGGACATCCTTTACAAAGTTATAGTGACATAGTTTACACTTT
>CAYMQP010000410.1:0-3029 GCA_964392505.1 uncultured Bacteroidales bacterium | reverse complement strand
AAAAAGCACAAAATTTATTCTGGCTATCGATACAATTGAAAAATTATCGGATGATGTTCATAGCTGGCTCCTGAAAGAATTTTTAAGCGAACCAGTTCCTGTAAACTGCGATCTGAGACTTATCATTAGCGGCCGCGAAGCCCTTAAAGATCATAACCGGTTATGGTACGATACCTGGGGCAACGAAACCTTACCGGTTAATGTTCCTCATTTTACCCTGGAAGAAACCACCGATTTTTTGAGGATCCGATGCAGCATTGAAGATCCTGAAATAATAAAAATGATCTATGAAAGCACAGAAGGTTATCCATTTTGGCTCGATATATGGGCAAATAGCGGACTTAAACCAGAGACCTTTTTTTCAGTAAGCCACCTGCAGAAAATAGAAGAACGACTTTTCGACATGTTCCCCGATCCAAAACACCAAGCCTGGCTGCGCAATGCTTCCTTTTTCAGGCATTTTAATCGCGACTTACTGAGATTACTATTGAAAGATCAGGTCGAAGATGCCTTTTCGTGGCTGATTTCCCAATCGGCACTATTGGAGGGCGATGGGAATTTTTGGAAGCTGCATGATATACCACGGAAAATCATTCTGAATAACCTGAACGTTACATCAAAAAAATTATTCAGTGATTCAGTAATGGAAATACTCAGCTATTTAGAAAAAAAACTTCAGAAGCCTTGGGAACAATGGCTCGACTTAAAATATAAAATGAAGATCGATACGAAAGATGAGGAAATTTTGACAGATATCAGCTACTATATGGCTTTGGAAAACAATACCATTTCTGACAGACACCTGGATATTTTACTTCGTATTTCGGGATTTAATATTGACCTTTTCTTAAGTTCATCCCTTATGGCAGCACAAGCTCTTAAGGATATTAATGTTGATATTCCGTTGAGAATCGAGCATGTTATCAAATATATTGGTTATTCCTATCTTGAAGCAAATGAAGAAGATCTGGATAAACTAAAGTTAGAAATGTCAGCGCAGAATTATACATCGTATCAAAGAGCTATTTTATTAAGACATTTTGCTGAGGGATATAAAAGTATAAATCGGACAAAAAAGTTACTGAACTGTCTGAAAGAAAGTATGAAGTTGGTCGTTGATTTTGAAGCAGCTATGGCCATGTACGTAATGTATATTGACGATTTTGAAGAAAGAGTCCGGATAGCTGAGAAGATTATTGAACACAATCCAGATCATTATATACAAGTGGTATTGGCGACTTTATATACAATCCTTAACAAGCACAATGAAGCTGATAAACTACATCAAAAAGCAGTTAATCTTTTTCCTAAAGTTCCCTTATTGTATACAATGTGGGCAACAAGTCTAGTTAATTTAAATCGTACCGAAGAAGCCATGGAAAAATGTGAAATAGCTACCCAAATTGATCCAGAATATGCTTACGGATATGAAAAGTGGGGCGATTGCCTGAATAGTCTGGACCGTTATAGTGAGGCGTTGGATAAATATCAACTTGCAGAATCGCTTTCAGAGTCTAAAAGTGAACTATTCAAAAAAGAAGGATTAACATTTATTTTGATTCGGCAATTTGAGTATGGAATTGCTAAATTGGAATTAGCATTACAACTTGCGCCGGATGATGTAGATATAAATGCATACTTTGGATTTGCCTTGTCTGAGCTTAATCGTAATGAGGAAGCAATAACTAAATTCGAAAAGGTTTTTGAATTGGATACGGACTACAACAAAATAAATTTTAATAAATATTGGGCAATTGCCTTAACAAATTTGAAGCGATTATCAGAGGCCTGTCCTAAATATATAAACGCAGCAGAATATAATAATGAAGATCCTGAAATATTTATGTTTTGGGGGCTCTGCTTGGTTGGTTTAGATAAATTTGAAGAAGCGATTGAAAAATTCAAAACGATAATCAACCTGAATGAAAATTACCCTAAAGCACATTATTTTGTTGGCTATATATTAGTTACTGACAACATTAAAAGGTATGAGGAAGCATTGGATTACTTCAGTAAAGCCGCACGGCTCGATCCAAACGATATAGATAATTACATAAAGTGGGCGTATGCTTTGCAAAAGTTGAATCGTAATGATGAAGCTATTAAAATTTATGAGATTGCCAACCAAAATAAACCCGATGATCCCAGCGTTTGGGAAAATTTAGGATGGTTATATTACGATAAGCTATCGGATTATTCAAAGTCGATAGAAGCCAGCCGTCAGGCACTCTCAATTGATAACAAAAGAGTCAGAGCACGATTTAATCTAGCCATTGTATTATTGCATGTTAAAGATTATGAAAGCGCTATACAGGAATATTTAAAATGTGTGAGCATGATTCAGAAAGGTGAATTTTCCGATAGCAATGTTGAAAATAACAAACAACTTATTCAGGAAGCCTTAGAAGATCTGCAAAATGCAAAGCAGAAAGTAGACGGCGTATTACTTGAACAAATAGAGAAAGCAATTATGTTACTAAAAAAAGGTAAAGGCTGAAGACGTTTAATCTAATATATAATATGCAGTAAACAAATTAATTACTGATTTAAAAAATCTACTAGTTATTGATTATTAATTCTTTATTTAGGTTAGCTGGTTAACGGCTGAATAAAAAATCTAATAAGCATCTCTGATAGCCTGATACGATCACTGAATACTGAATATGGATCTTTGACCCCAACTCAAGAAATTATAATATTTTACTGTCTTATGAATAGTCTAGCTAAAGCAATATTTTGAGTTCGTTTAAACGAGGATTTAACCGAACTCACGCATCGGGGTAAAATATACTCTTTCAACACGGCAAAACCGGTTTGTTTTTGTGGTTTAGAAAATTAAAGTACGCTGTTTTTTGTGTTTTTGAATTGAATAATGAATGTCGATTAACGAATGACGATATATGATATTCCGGAGCAGCATTTCTGAAATTATTATTCGTCATTCAGCATTCGATATTCATTTAATTATTATAGTTGGATTTTTAGGGTTTAATCCTACTTCATTTTACGAGTATACTTCCTTTGTTTAT
>CAYMQP010000409.1:0-3031 GCA_964392505.1 uncultured Bacteroidales bacterium | reverse complement strand
GCCCTGTGTTGTCCGGACTTTCCTCCCTGACGAAAGTAAACTTTGTCAGGGCGACAGAACGGTTTACTGATTAAAGTATAGCGCTATCCTGCCATCATACAGTATAGACAGGTATAGTGTTTCAATTCAGAATGTAAAGTTATGCTTTTTACTCTTATTCATAACTTAATAATCGTACACCTGAATATTTGTTGCTTTATTTATTCGATGGTTAGCTGAGAAATTACACTTGTTGTAAACTGACAATTCGACTAATCAACAAACATACAATCACTTAAGATACACCATAGTAGCCCCGAAACCATATTCTTTGAATGAAGCATCCTGATACCTAAGATCAGGATATTTACGATCGAGTTTTTTTCGTAATTCAAGTTTTAGACGTCCATTACCTACTCCATGAATAAAGACAATCCTTTGAGTTTTTGAATGCAATACTGTTTCCAGTGCCGTCTCAAATCGTGCAAGCTGAATATTTATAATTTCACCATTCGACAGGTCGGCATGATTTTCAACAATTTCCTCAATATGCAGATCCACTTCTTCAATATCCTTATTAACAGACGATTTGGGTTTCTTTTCCGGTTGTTTCTTCTCTTTATACGCCGCTATTTTATTAATTGTCGTATCATCAAGCTTATCAATGGTTTCTTTTAAATCAAATTCCTCATCCTTTTTAAAAACCAATGCTTTCTTATTAAAATAATCGTTATCGGTAAAGAATCCGATTTTATAAAAACTAACATGTTCAATATTGTATGTCATATCTACTGGTTTAACCGGATTAAGCAAACCATGCTTGTAAAATATACCCTGAATCCGGAATTCTTTGATTTTTGCTATGGAGTTCTGCGTAAATGATTGAATTTCCATCTTTGTATCTGGTTCAATACTTCCCGAACCCACCAGAGTATGTACATTATTATCCTTAAAGGAAAGTACATAGTTAAAATAGTAGTTACCGTCGTTGATTAGATAAAGGGCAAACTTACTTACATGTAACAGCTTCTCATTCTCCGGAACCAGGGCAAGTAATACTTTACCCTTTTGTGCAGCATATTTTTTTTCCTCAAAAGATACTTTCAGTTGCATTTTTACATCCTCTCTAGTCGGAACTGCGGCTGGTGGTTGCGATGTCTCACCATCGAAACCATAAACTGTAGGTTCGGCAATAATTAAATCGCTTGCTTTTACAGGCATTTCAAAACCATCGTCAGTTTCAACCAAAACCATCTCGTCGGGGTTAAATCCTTTTACTACACCGCCTCCTATATCGTTTAAAAATTTAACTTTTGTTCCTATCTCTAATTTCATTGTATTGAAAAATCACTAGTTCCTTATTGATCATCGTGTATAGAACTTTTTGGTATATCTCTCATATTATTATTAGTAGATTTTGTAGTTCATTTTTTAAACCACTGAAATTCACTATTCAACTAAATAGAACAACAAAGAGATAGATCCGGTTTAACGTGCATTTGAGATATGTTCAAAATAATTTTTATGACAATTCTGAGTTTTTCAATTAAGTAACAAATTTAGCTATTTTAGCCGCAAAAATGAATCCGTGCATAGCAAGGAATTTATATCGATCAACGATTATTCATATGAACTCCCCGATTATAGGATTGCAAAATATCCGTTACCAAAAAGGGATCAGTCCAAACTGCTTGAATTTCAAAATGGAGAAATCAGAGAAATTCTTTTTAAACAATTACCCGAAATTTTACCTCCTGAGAGTCTGTTATTAGTAAATAATACCAAAGTAATCCATGCCCGGTTACTGTTCCGGCGTAAAACAGGAGCTATTATTGAAGTATTCTGTATTTCTCCGCACGAACCGGCCGATTATCAACTAGCACTCTCTTCAACGGTTAGTTGCAGCTGGAATTGCATTGTAGGAAACTTAAAGAAATGGAAAGACGATATTCTTGAGCTACAGTTTAAAAAAAAGGATCAAACTTACACCCTCAAAGCCGAAAAACAAAAGTCGGAAAACGGTAAGATTATTGTGTGTTTCAGCTGGAATGAAGCAATAAGTTTTAGTGAGGTAATAGAATTTGCCGGTAAAGTCCCTATTCCACCTTATCTGAAGCGTGATGCGGAACAAATCGATAATGAACGTTATCAGACCGTTTATTCAACTTATGAAGGTTCGGTTGCTGCTCCCACAGCAGGGTTTCATTTTACTCCTGAAATTATAAATCAATTAAAGAAGAAAAGGATCCAAATGCATAATATCACCTTGCATGTGGGTACAGGAACCTTTCAGCCTGTAAAATCGGGAAATGCACTGGAACATAAAATGCACGAGGAACATTTTTCTGTTGATCTCGATACGCTTAAAGCACTTGTTCAAAATAAAAAACCAGTTATTGTTACTGGAACAACAACGCTCCGTGCACTGGAAAGTGTCTATTGGTTGGCACTTAAGTCGATTCGGGACAATAAAATAATAACTCATCTCAACCAATGGGAGCATAATTCAATAAACCCCAATATTCCTTTAAAAAAAGCTCTTGAAAAACTATTAATACTCATGGAGGAGCAAAATTTGAAAAGTTTATCAGCCATCACCGAAATAATGATTGTTCCCGGATATCAGTTTCATGCTGTTGATATGCTGATTACCAATTTTCATCAACCGCGAAGTACCTTATTACTACTAGTAGCCGCTTTTATAGGCGATGACTGGAAAAAGGTGTACCAATACGCGTTGAATAACGATTTCAGGTTTCTGAGTTATGGGGATAGTTCGCTTCTTCATCGATAAACAATACTTTAACAAGCAGTAAGTATTTCTTTTAATTTCGAAATAAATCCCTCCACATCATCTTCAGTTGTATCGAATGAGGTCATCCAACGTACTTCGCCGATTTCTTCGTTCCAGACATAGAAAAAATATTCTTTCTGAAGGATGGGGATAACTTTTTTGGGAATTATGGCAAATATGCCATTAGCTTCCACTTTCTGGGTAACTGTAACCTGCGGAATATCTTTTACTAACCGATATAACATCTGAGCCATGCTG
>CAYMQP010000408.1:0-3039 GCA_964392505.1 uncultured Bacteroidales bacterium | reverse complement strand
TATACATGCTGATCCCGCATTATTCTTTGTATCTTCACCATTAGCATTTTCGTTTTCGTAGAGTGCCCCCACTATAGCATAATTGCCTGATATATCCACTGATATTCCAAAGTGGTCATTTTCCTCTCTGTCGGAGGCGACAATTTTTTGTACCTGGCTCCAGTAACCGTCAATATCGCGTTCAAATATATAGGCTGAACCTGCACGATAAACTATATTTTCTCCTGCTTCGTCCTTACTGCTCCAATCGGCACCTATTATTGCATAGTTACCTGATATGCACACAGACTGACCAAAGTGATCGCCTATGGCAGAATCTAAGGCTACCATCTTGTATGTTTGTTGAAAGTCCTGGGCACCAACAACAGCATTTATCAGCATTATTGCCGATACAATAAAAGTAAGTTTACGTTTCATCATATAGTTTTTAAATGATTTAACTGCCTGAGATACGATAACTATTAATTACTTCTCCTCGAAGTAATATTAGCTTAAAGTTATGCTAAGCTCTCAGATAAAATATCTGGCTGAAATTAAAACAATATAAGCGGCACTTATAATTTACAATATTAATAAATAATTAACTTTCTGCTGTAAATGCTGTCTCCTTTTTGAATCCGAACAATATATAACCCTTTTTTCCATGTATCTGTGTTTATAGTTATTCGTCCGTTCTCAATGACTCCTGTCTTCATTATCAGACCCAAATTATTATAGAAATTGATAATTGAACCTTCCTCGGCAAAAACCTTTATATAACTGTTTGCCGGATTAGGAACTACGCTTATTTGATTTGTTGCATTATTTTCATTTAAACTTGAAGATGATTGTTTTATTAAACGAACATTATCAAATGCAGCCCAGGTGGTTTCGGTTCCTATTTCAAATGTCAGTTTCATTATCGGATAAACCTGAGTCATGGTAAAATCGAATGAATAAGTTGAAGGGGTGGTATTAAGTACAATGTTTTGATCGAGTAAGGCAGTATAGGGATCTTCATTTTGTCCGAAGAAAACATGACAATCCATGTTGTCCACTTCCGCCCAAGCATCGAATGACAGGGTATAGGTTTCGCCCTGTTCCAGTATATCAATCTGGGCAGCCGATAAAGGTTGTAGTAACTGTATATGCCATAATTTAGGATTTGCAGATATATTATAAGGTGTAACAACACAGGTTCCGTTATAGATAACAGTTGATGCAAATACATCCTCCCAGACGTGAATGTATGTACTCCAGGGTTCCAGAATACAGGTTTCGAAATTCGGATTTTCAATGATATTATCAGGATCCGAACTAAAATCAGCTTCACAAGATTCGAAAATATAAACTGATCCGGCATCGGTAAGTGTATTTCCACCCGAGGCATCTTCATCTTCGCCTATAACTCCTACCACAATATAATCGCCTGAAATACTTACTGACCCACCAAATCCATCACCGGCATCTCTGTCAGCAGCAACAATTTTTTGTTTTTCATTCCAATTACCGGATATATTCCTTTCAATGATATATGCAGCGCCTGCATCAGTTAATACAACTCCACCGTTCGCGTCTTTCGGTTCTATAAGAGCTCCAACAGCGACACTAGTACCTGATATACTAACTGATGTTCCGTACATTGCCATATCAAGTCGGTCGGATGCTACCACTTTTTGTTTTTCAAGCCAGTCTCCGCTTTGATTTCGTTCAAAGCAATAAACCGATCCTGCTAAAAGTATTGGATTTGCTCCATGCGCGTCTTTTTGGTCATATGGAGAGCCAATAATCGAATAATTTCCGGATATGCTCACGGAAAAACCGAATAAATTCCCTGCATCTCTGTCGGATGCAACAATTTTTTGGACTTCATTCCATATTCCTGACGGATCCCGTTCGAAAATATACGCTGAACCTGCAACTGGCATAGTATTTCCTCCGGTGGCATCTTCGTCTTCATAAAAAGCACCAATTATTGCATAATTTCCCGAAATACTAACACTGTTACCAAAACAATCGCTAGCAGCTCTGTCAGAAGCCACAATTTTTTGCACTTCGTTCCAGGTGCCGGTTTGATCACGTTCAAAAATATATGCTGATCCTGCATTTGTTAATGTATTTCCACCGGAAGCATCTTCATCTTCAAAACCAGCTGTGATAATAGCATAATTATATGATATACTTACACTGTAACCAAAATAATCTTGAATATATCGATCAGATGCAACTATTTTTTGTACCTGGTTCCAGATACCAAATTGATCTCGTTCAAAGATATACGCCGATCCGGCATCTGCCAATGTATTACCTCCGGTAGCATCTTCATCTTCGTGGTATGCTCCTACGATTGCATACTTGCCAGAAATACCCACGGAATAACCAAAAAAATCATCGATATTTCGATCAAGCGGTACAATCTTTTGTACTTGGTTCCAGTATCCGGATTCATTCCGTTCAAAAATATAGGCTGATCCGGCTGCTGACAAAGTATTCCCTCCGATGGCATCTTCGTCTTCGTAATTAGCCCCAATAATGGCGTAATTACCAGAAATACTTACTGAAATGCCAAAGTCATCAAATTGAGCCCTATCAGATGCAACTAATTTAATAACTTCATTATAATCCTGAGAATAGATTATAGCGTTTATCAGCATTATTGCCGATACAATTAAATTAAGCTTTGTTTTCATTTGGTTGTTTCTTAGGTTAACGAATAATTAATTTTGGTGTAATCACTATTGAATGATTATCTTTTCAGTTATAATTTGATCATCTTTTGATATTGTGATAAAGTAGACTCCTTTATCCAAGCCAAATGTTTCATATGTTGTGCGATGGTTATTTGCTACAAATTCTTGAATCAGAATTCCTGAGCAATTATATATGCGGATATTTGACCCTGCTTCAGTAAATATGTCCAGGTTATTCGTAGCAGGATTAGGAAATAATTTTATATTGGTTTTTTCAGATAATTCAGGTGATATTGAAGGACCTTTTTTCACAAGACTAACATTATCAAATGCAGCCCAGGTGGTTTCAGTTCCTATATCGAATGCAAGT
>CAYMQP010000407.1:0-3043 GCA_964392505.1 uncultured Bacteroidales bacterium | reverse complement strand
GGCCTGGGCTTCTCGGCGATCCACCATCGGTTCGCTGTCTAAATAAAATCAACTCTCCCGATCAAGAACCTTGTAGGTTTTGGTTTCCAAAACCTTACAAGTTCTAAGTCGGGATCAAACATATTTTATTTGCCCTTCGGGCACGCTAGCTTCACCGGGTGGACCCTCACCTGCGAAGCCAATGGCCAGTATTTTATAAACATTCCTGATGGATCCCGCTTTTAGCTAGAGGAGATCAGGAATCCAGTGATTCATAAAAATCTTTTAGGCCAAGTAAATCCAACTTGGGGAAGCCCGTAGGGCTGGCATAGCTGTAACCCCGGGCAACGCCCGGGGTTAAGTAAACAACAGGAAAACCGTCGCATCTGCTTTGTTGTGGTAGGAGTAGTTGTTTGTATGCGGCGGAAGGTGTGCACATATAAAAGTGATGATATATTATCCCTATAAAGAATGAATTTTATATATGGGGCGTTGCCCCAAACCCCGGTTGCTTTCTTTAGCTTTTTCTCTTCTTATTGTTCTTATATAGAGGGTGCGATATTTAGAAGAAATCTATTTTATTGATATATGAAGGTGAAATTTTTATTCTTATTCTTCATTTTCTTTGCGGAAAGAAAACGAAGCAAAAGAAGCCGCCACGGCCAATAAATCCGATCCTGACCTTGTCGCACAAATCCACGCGAACTAAGGCAGGTCAGATCGTATTTCGCGCTGCCCGTGGACAAGCCAACACACAAGGCTATTATCATAGTAAAACCGTATTATGCTCCTCAGACATATTTTATTTGCCCTTCGGGCACACCAGCTTCACCGGGTGGATCCTCGCCTGCGAAGCCAATGGCCGGTTTTCCGATTATTGGAACATTACTGGCAGAACACAGCGGATACAGTAATTTAAAACCTTACTCTAATTGCTACCTGATTTTTTTAGATGGTTTTTAAAAATAAATATATAAGCCAGTAAGCAAGAAGCCTCTTCAATACGTCATCGCGAGAATGCCTTGGGTGAGGAAGGTGATCTTGCCCATCCAAGCCCTTTATTTTCATTGGCGCTTAAAAAAACGATCCAACTGTGGATATCTATTTTCTTAAAATCTTTCCATCCAAAATTTATCAATTTAAAAAGAGGACTATAACACAAAAAATATATACCATATACTTGGAGTGTACATCCTGAACCAGGTAAACAGGATTCTCGGACAGGGTAACTGTCTTGGTCAAAAATACCGGGATAAAAGTATTTCGTTATAATTTAATCCCTGGTGAACTCTGCACTTGCATCAATACGAACTTCGTCGCTTACCATTGCACTTGTGAAAGAACTCCCGATATTGAAATCAGACCTTTTTAACGTTCCGGATACCTTAAAACCAACTGTTGTTTTCTTTGTATAGGGATTTTCCAGCGGACCCTTCATGATTACATTCAGTTGAACGGGCTTGGTTATACCTTGCATAGTCAGATCGCCTGAGAGTTTGTACTTTTTATCGCTTGTTGGGATTAACGATATACTCTTGAAGGTCAACACCGGATACTGTGCGACATCAAAGAAATCAGGGCCTCTCAGGTGGTCATCACGTTTTGTATTATCGGTATTAATCGAAGTAACATCTGCTGTAACATTAATTACTGCATTAGTAAAATTATTCGTATCCGGAGAACTTAATTTAATATCAAAAGAAGTAAAACGCCCCTCCACATCCGAGATCATCATATGTGTTACAACAAAGCCCAGTACGGCATGGTTTTTATCCATAGTCCATGTCTGCGATTGGGCGAACACGGTAAATTGGGTTAAAATGGCAGCGGATAATAAAAAAATTTTCTTCATGACTGAATAGTTAGGTTTTAAATCAATTTATTTATATGAATTTCTGATTCTTTATGAGTGATACTCACGATAAATATAACTGGAACAATTACCAATACAATTTGTTTAAAATTTGTCAGGGTTTTAATTGTTCAATTTTTCGTCATTGCTAGGAATCCCGCATCAAGTGCGGGATAAATTCCACGACGCGGCAACCGAGACCGCAAAATGCAGTTGAGCTAAGCGAAGCTAATCTCACCCATCTTGACTTGACCCTTTGCCTTTATCTTAACTTAAAAATTACTATCAACTATTGACTTAAACCAATGGAAGTTGTAATTTGTAAAGAAATTAAAAATGAGGGTAAATAAAGTTCATACTTATGTTTATTCACCTAAAAATAGTGAGTATGACTAATAATTTAACTAATGAAACAAAGGAATCTAAATACAAGAAAATAATGATTAAAAAAGGATTTGCATATCTGCTTTTTGTGATCGTAGTATCACATATCTGTCAACTATCTTATACACAAACGAAAGTATTTATACCGGATATCAATTTCCGGAATTTTTTAAATCTTACCTATCCGACTTTTATGGATCTTTCAGGTGACAGTTTAATTGTTGACTCGGCAGTTACATTAACCGGCACTCTCAATTGCAACAATCAAAATATCGCTGATCTGACAGGTGTCGAATATTTTATCAATATCACAGCACTAAGCTGTCAGGGTAATCAATTAACAAACTTACCTGACTTGTCGGCTATTACCAATTTATACCACCTTACTTGTTCTTATAATCAACTTACAAGCTTACCTGGTTTATCGGCAAATACCGCCCTGCAATATTTATATTGTCATAATAATCAATTAACCGGTTTACCCGATCTTTCAGCAAATTTAGCTTTATTAGATCTCAGGTGTCAGGTTAATCAATTAAGCAGCTTACCCGACTTATCGGCAAATATCCATTTAACACGTCTTTATTGTTATTATAATCAGTTAACCAGTCTGCCCGACCTGTCGTTACATTCAGATTTATTAGACCTTTACTGTTTTAACAATCAATTAACCAGCTTGCCTGACTTATCCGGTAATACAGCACTAACAGCCCTACAATGCTCTGAAAATCAATTAACCAGTTTACCCGACCTTTCAGCAAATACAGCTTTAACTTACCTTTCTTGCGCTGACAACCAATTAACAAATTTGCCCGACCTGTCGTCTAA
>CAYMQP010000406.1:0-3103 GCA_964392505.1 uncultured Bacteroidales bacterium | reverse complement strand
CCTCTGGGGAGTATTTATCTATCGCGATTGCTTTACGGATCATCGGCTTCTTGTATGTATTTGCATGAATCATCTTTCAGACAAATCGCTGACCTGGCCTATCACACACTTAGAAACCAACTCTCAAATCCGAATGGAGGTTACTACTGGGCTGTCGATAAGAATGGAGTAATAATTCATGATAGTATAAATGCTTCAATGGCGCAAGCATTCGTCATACTTGGTTTAAGTGAATATTATGCTTTAACCGGCGAAGAAGATGTTAAAAGAGAAATATTTCAGCAAATCGATTTCATTGAAAGTAAAATAAAACACTATATTGATAATAGTTATCTTGATGGTTTTTCGGAAGAATGGGCGCCGTTGAAAAAACAGTTTAAGTCGTTATACACTCACCTTCATTTACTCGAAGCTTATTCAAAATTCATCAAAGTAGCTGACGACGCTATTTATAAGCGAAGCGTCGAAAAAATAATTTCAGTATTACTGTCGCGATTCGTAAATAAAGAAATTGGAGAGGTGATGCATCAATTCGATACTCAATGGAATCCTGTTCCAAACGAAAACTGGATAGGCCATAATATGGAAACCAGCTGGCTGATTTATAATGCAGCTATTGCTATTAACAATAGCGATTTAATAAAAGAGAGTGAAAATATCATATTATCGCTTTGCGATCGTGCTATCGATTTAGGATTCGATCATCAGTATGGAGGCATGTTTAACCGATTTATTAATGGCGAAGTTATTACCACAAATAAAGAGTGGTGGGTACAATCGGAGAGTGTAATAGCCTTTTTTTACGCACATCAGATAAGTAATAATAAAAAGTATCTGAGCTATGCCATTCGTCTGTTGGAATATATTGATAATACATTTTCGGATTCGCAAAAAGGAGAATGGTTCGATTCTGTTACCCGCGAAGGCAGACCTATAACCGATCTGCCCAGATTACATTTGTGGAAATCGATGTATCATAATGTAAGGTATTGTATCGAAACAGCTAAACATCTGGAAAAATTATTTGTGAAAGCCTGAAAATTATTAATGAATCCGAAACCGGCAAAGATTCTGAATTAAAAAAGGCGCTTCATTATTAAAGTTTTTTAATTACTCAGCAAGTTTGATACCTTTTTTCACAGCAAAATCAATTAGTCTATTATATTCATCCCTGCTTACCCTGCTTTTTAATATATCTATTTCACAGGCTCTGTATTCGGGTCGGTACTGATCCATAATGTTCAGGTAAATACCCTTTGAAATACTACCTATAAAATCGATTATTTCCTTCGACTCCTCAATATGACCGGGTAATGCCAAATGCCGTACAATTAATCCTCTGTATGCCACTCCCGATATATCAACTTTTAAATCCCCAACCTGACGATACATCTCTTTAATGGCCTGCTTCGCCACTTCAGGGTAATCGGGAACATTACTCAACCGGTTTCCAGATTCCGGATGCCAATATTTAAAATCAGGCATATAAATATCGATGATACCATTAAGAATTTTAAGCGTTTCCACATTATCGTAACCACCGGAATTATATACAAGCGGAAGTTTCAAACCTCTCTCAGTTGCTATTTCTAATGCCATAAGTATGGCATATACCTGGTGGGTAGGTGTTACAAAATTGATATTATGGCAACCTCTTTCCTGCAAATTCAACATATACATGGCTAATTGCTCGTAACTCACCGTTTCACCATGATAAAGTTGCGAAATGTCGTAATTCTGGCAATAGATGCAATTTAAATTACATCCTGTGAAAAAGATTGTACCACTCCCATAGTACCCAACAAGAGGAGGCTCTTCGCCAAAATGAGGTGAAACCGAGGAAACAAAGGGTAACGCTGAGGCATTGCAATGTCCTTTTTCACCATTAAGACGATCGATTCCACAACGACGCGGACATGCCGTACAATAAGTATAAATTTTCCGCAACTGTTCAACGCGTTCTTTAAACGTTCCAGCCTGCCAAAGTTTCCTGTAACCGGGTACAAATTCCATAGTAAATAGAATAACTCAGGTAATTAAGTTACAAACAAACCTCACAATAATCAATTAACAACGCTGTATTCTTAAAATCCGCTTGAGTCTAATATTTCAACAAATATTAGGTATAAATTCATAACTAATCGATTTTATTTGTATCCCCGAGTTAATCTATCTGTTGATTCTTTAATTTTTTTTCTTAGTAAAGCTTTCTATCTTAACTGACATAATATAATACTATTCATCAAGTTATTTTGAAGAGCATATCACCTTAAAAAAGGTGACATTTAAAAATTCATTCTAATAACAAAAGATTGGTGAACATACTTAAAAAAAGTAATAACCTATTTATTTCAATAGTGATCGTATCGGTCTGTATTGCTCTGATTATTCTGATATTAAATAAAGAAGATGCAACTTCTTCAAATATACCTGATTCGGAATATATACTAAATGTACCTCTTCACCCGGCAGTGAAGGAATATCTCGATTTGCTTGCAGCGCTTCTCGACAGTGCAAATAATGTTGGTGCTGCGATAACTATTGTTAATAAAGACCAGATATTATTACTTAAAACTTTTGGTGTGAAAAAAGCAGGTAGCAACGATTCGATTGATAGCCATACGGTTTTCCGCCTGGCCTCTGTATCAAAAGGTTTCACTGGAGTTTTGGCTTGTATCCTGGAAAAAGAAGGAATACTATCGCTACAAGACAAGGTGGTGAATTTTTTACCATCTTTCCGATTGAAAGACTCTATTAATACGTATGAATTGAATATTGAACATCTTTTAAACCACGCCAGCGGACTTGTACCTCATGCCTACGATAACCTGATTGAAGATGGCTTGCCGCTGCATCGTATTCTGAATCATTTAAGTGAAGTTAATATTTCCGCCCCACCAGGAGTATTGTATGGTTATCAGAATGTATTGTTCAGCCTAATCGATACCATAGCTTATATCGAAACTGGTATGAGTTATAAGAAGTTAATGGAAAAAAAGGTTCTTAAACCTTTACAAATGCGAAATGCATCTGTAGGTCCTAAAATATTTACGCGAAGAAATGCCAATATTGCTTACCCGCATGGCAGGAACGACTCTTCTTA
>CAYMQP010000405.1:0-3109 GCA_964392505.1 uncultured Bacteroidales bacterium | reverse complement strand
GGATAGAGCTGATCCCTCTTCTTGCTGCGGAATCGAGAGAATTGATAAGCTCAGCGGAATTGAATAAATTATATTGTACAGGTGCTTCCTGTATGCCTTGGGTAACAGAAAAGCTGATTCCTTTCTCACCCCCTCGGCGGGTATCGATTATGATAATACCATTTCCTCCCTGAAATCCATAAATAGCGTTCGATGATGCATCCTTTAATATAGTTATATTTTCCACATCATGAATGTTCAGATCGGAAATTCCCAGCGTATGCAGGTTCACAATAGGCACCGGTACACCATCGATAACATACAACGGGTCGACACCTCCGAACAGTGAATTGATCCCCCTTATGCGCACCTGGTTATGATCGCCCGGAGCACCGGACACTTTTGTTACCCATACCCCCGGAATACGGGCCTGCAGCACATCGGTAACATTGTTGGTTTTTACCGATTCAACTTCTTTCAGTTCTATAGTTTCAATGGTACGTCCCTGGTTGAGGTTACCAAAGAACTGGCGTTCCCCTATAATCCTTACTTCATCCAGTTCGGTTTGTTCGGGAGTCATCTGTATATTCACGGTTTGACCGGAGTAAACGGGGAGTTTGATTTCCAGCGTAGCATAACCGATAAAACTGTAAAAGAGGATATAGTTGCCCGGCTTAAGTTCCAGTGAATAATTTCCGTTTACATCGGTTACTGTTCCGACTCCTGTCTTTTTTACATAAACATTAACTCCTACCATGACTTCCCCTGTTTCAATGTCCGTAACCTTACCGTTAATTTCATAGGTTTTCTGCAGTTGTTTCCGGCGTATAACCAGAAAATTGTTTTTCATGATGACTTCTACCGGGCTCTGCTTTTCGATATAAACGGTGAGTTGTTCTAACGAAGGATTTGAAACCGGCACATAAATTATAGCATCGAGAGGAAGGTCATTACCGTTATAACTCAGGGTAATACCGGGAAGCTTATCCATGCTTTCCAGCAGGTCTTCAAATGTATACTCTCCTTTATTCAGTTCGACAATCTGATTTTCCGGTAGGAATTGTCCCCTTATGTATGAACAAAAAATAACGGAGATAAGAACAAGTAAAATGAAATGGATTCTTTTCAGTGACAGATTCATAATATGGGCGTATTGAATATTAGTAATAGCTGATGCTAAGGGTACTGTCTTCTATTGTAATTTTTACATTCCAGGTAAGTTCGAGAATGGGGATAATCTCGTCCGCCGACTGGTTTTCGAAGCTGGCTGTAAGTAAATAATCGGCAGGCATGTGCTGGCTGTTATCCAGCTTTAATCCGTAATAGTTTGCTACGGCTGCCAGAACGTCGGGCAGGGGGGAATCTTTAAATACCAGTTTTCCGATCTTCCAGGCCAGAAAGTTCATATCCGGACTCACCGATTTATTGATTTGTCCTGAAGTATTATCAAATATTGCCCTTTCACCCGGCAGAAGCTCGACAGCTTTACGGCGTTGATTTTCAGGATAAAAAATGATTTTCCCGGTCATCAGGTTGACCCTTTCGTTTTCATCCGTCGACTTCAGGTTAAACGAAGTTCCGCGAACTTCGGTTGTGGTATATGCAGTATGCACCCGGAACAACCGCCGGGTGTCGGTTGTTACCTGGAAAAAGGCCTCTCCTGTCAGGTATACTTCACGGGTTTTACCGTTGTTGGTTTCCGGAATCTGTAACTCCGAAAATTTATTCAACCACACGGTAGAGCTGTCGGCCAGGATTACTATACGAAGGCTGTCTTCTGTGGAATACACGATAAAATGTTTTCCGGGAGAATAATAGCTATGGATAAAGTAGCCTGTTACAGTGAGCAGAAATAACACGGTAACAGTAGCGGCAATTCCCTGCCAGGTTGTGAGAAGTTTTTTATGTAAAGGTGGGGTGTAAACAGCTGGAGCGGAAATGTCCGGGCTGATTTTTTTCCACGCTTTTTGCCGGTCGGGGGTGAATTGCTTTATGTTAGCGGCAGCGTTTTCCCATTCTGCAGAAAAAGTGCTGAATTGCCCCCGGTTTTCTTCACTTAGGGCCAGCCAGTCTTCAAATGTTTGCTTTTCTTCTGCTTTAGTCTCCTTTAGCAGATACTTAATGGCCAGTTTCGTATCCATATCCATTTATTTTGGTTATACAGATACAAGGCACATCAGAATGGCTGAACCCCTAAAAAGCAAATAAAAAAATTAACTGGCTAAAGCCGCCAATAATAAAACCAGGGAATATCCGCCCCAGTGGGTTTTCAGGAAACCGGATATTTTCCGGATGGCAATAGTCATCTGTTTTTCGACTGTTTTAACGGAAATGGAAAGTTTTTCGGCAATTTCAGTGTACGATAATTCCTCGAAACGTTTCAGGTAGAAAATATGGGAGCAGCGGGGAGGTAAGTTTTGTATAGCCTCGGCAATGATTTGCTGCAATTCGTTTCCATCAATAATTTCCTGAGTGCGGTTACTGGTCTCCAAAGCTTCGTATTCGTAAATATCCGAATACCTGATCTTACTGTGGCTGTTTCGCAGGTAGTTGAGCGATTTGTTTTTTACAGCCCTGAAAAGATAATTCCGGTATGAGGTAATATGTACCCTGCCTCTGTTCTCCCAAAGCGACCTGAAAAGGTCCTGCACAATATCTTCTGCCTGCTCCCTGTTATTGATCAGGAGGAAGGCATAACGGCACAGTGAGACATATAATTCGTTAAATGCCGATTCAAATTCTTGTTTGTTTAACATTACAGGTAATAACTACTTTTTATGGTGAATACTATAAAGGAACAGAAAATTCAAATTACCGGCAATACGATCTGTGAAATATTTTTACTTATATGATTAAATTACTTTATCTGTTTTACCGATTCTATCATTGTTCTGATAAATATTATCGTATAGGGTTTTAGGATTGATTTTTTTCCTAATCCGGCAATAGATTAGCTACTCTAGTGTATTAGCCACCTTCTATGTTGGACAGAAACTCCAAAACAAATCGATAGGTAAAAGTCTCACAAAACCCAGATTTTATGATTATACAGAGAAATCGTTATTTGCATGATAAGAATAAAAGGATGTTAGTAGCAAAATTAAGAAGTTATGGATAAACCTACTGAAAT
>CAYMQP010000404.1:0-3133 GCA_964392505.1 uncultured Bacteroidales bacterium | reverse complement strand
AATCGCGCGAAGCCGATATAAGGGTAACCAATGGTGCTCAAACTGTTGTGGTACAGGTAATTCAGGATGGAAATCCGATGTTAGATGTAACACCATCCACCAGAAATGTAACGGCTAGCGATGGTACTACAGATTTTAATGTATCGGCTAATCAAAACTGGGAGGTACATGATAATGTCGACTGGTTACTTGTAGGAAAAGAGGGCAATAACCGTATAAATGTAACTTATTCAGCCAACATATCTACAAGCAGTCGAACAGCCACAATAACAGTAGAAGGTTATGTGGAAGGAGTTAGAAATGTAACAGTTTTCCAGGAAGGAGTAAATCCCTCACTCAGTGTTTCACCGGATGTTCAGGAAGTTGGTTCAAATGCCGGTACAACAGATTTCTATGTAACCTCAAATGTCGATTGGAGTGTTACAGATAATGCTGACTGGTTAACTGCAATAAAAACTAGTTTAGCCAATATTCAAGTTAATTATGAAGCTAACAATTCAACAAGTCAAAGAACTGGCATTATTACTATAACGGGAACCGGTCTGTCGCCGCAAACCGTTACATTAATCCAGGAGGGGAACACAGTTAATCCGATTTCCGACATCATTGAAAACCAAAATAATCTTGTATATCCTAATCCGACCAGTGATATCCTTTATATAAAACCTGATCCCGAAATTACGGGAGATATAGTAATCACTGTTTTCGATCTAAGTGGTACATTGATTTTCTCCCAGACATCCCATTACCAAACCAGCAGAGAGATAATACGAATTGATTTGTCAAACCTGAATACTGGACTATATCTCATTAAACTGAATGATTCGAGTTCTCATAAAATCAGGAAGTTATAGATATCATTCTTAAACATCTGACCGGCGCACGTTGGGATAAGACAAGCTCTATTGTTTGAACGATGTCGGTTCCTAATGTGCACCGGTTCAAAAATTACATTCATCATTAAAACCTGTAAAATGAAAACAATACTGCTAAATATTTTACTTATAGTGCTGGCATCCTTATACAGTTTTTCTCAAACAACATCGCCTGATGTCATTATTTCTTCCGGCGATGTAACTGAAGGCGAGGATGGCAGTCTGAGCTGGACCCTGGGTGAAAATCTTATCGAAAGCTTCGGAGAAATTGATCTGTCGCTATTACAGGGATTCCAGGAAATAGAAGATTTCCCGGTTGCCATTGAAGAAATCGAACCCGACAATGCTACGGTGATAGTCTATCCAACCCACACCACAGGGAAAGTGTACGTGGTATTTACCGGAACGGATCCCTCCGGTTATAATGCCAGGCTGGTTGACATGGCAGGAAAAGTATGCGATACCTACGACTTTGATTCCGACCATAATGAAATTGATTTGGGTGAATTCGCCTATGGTATGTATTTGCTGATTGTTCTGGATAATACAAATATTCCTGTCGGTCATTTTAAAATTATAAGAGATTAAAACGAACATTGAACTAAAATCCGCAATCATGAAAAAGCTTTATATACTCCTTGTTTTACTGCTTATAGCAGTAGTAAACCTTACAGCCCAGCCTCCGCAAGCGTTTAAGTACAAAGCCGTTGCCCGCGACCGTTATGGACGGTTGCTGATCCTGCGCGAAGTCAACATACGCATAAGTATTTTGCAGGGAAGTGAAACAGGCCCTGCTGTGTTTGTCGAATCGCATACTACCAAAAGTAATCTCTTTGGGATTATCGAACTGGAAATAGGAAGAGGAACTCCTGAATCGGGTGATTTCTTATCCATCGACTGGGGATTGGACGATTACTACATTAAGATAGAACTTGATCCCCGGTGTAGTGGTAACTACACCATTATAGGAACTGCCCAGCTATTATCGGTGCCCTATGCACTGTATGCAGGAAATGTTAGTAACAGCAGCGATGATGATCCTGATCCTGAAAATGAATTAATAACCGATGCATATTTATGCGGAACATTCCTGGAGATAACGGAGGGTGGTAACCTGACAATTATTGACCTCTCAGGATTGCAGGACGGAGTTGAAGATATGGATGCTGACCCGGCAAATGAGTTGCAGGACATTTACCTCTCAGGTACTGAGCTTAGCATTACCGACGGCAGTACTGTCGATCTGAGCACGCTTCCCGATAATGTGGAAGATGCCGATGCCGATCCGCAAAATGAAATACAGGATCTGCAGCTGGCAGGAAATATACTTATCATTACAAAAAATGGTACGGCCACTGAAATTGACCTGAGCATTTTCCTCGATGATACCGATACGCATTTAACCGAGGCCGAGGTAGATGCCATGGTAGAAAACAATGGATATTTGACAAGTGAAGCAGATGGCGATGTAACCAACGAAATACAGGATATAAGTATTGATGATCATATGCTTACCATTTCAGGCGGCAGCACAGTACAGATACCTGACAGTGTGAACGATGCCGACCACGATCCCGATAACGAGATCCAGGTACTGGGGCTTAACGGCAATATCCTCACACTTTCAACTAACGGTGCACCTTATGAGGTTGACTTAAGTTTATACATGGATAATACTGATGTACAAAGTTTGCTGATTGATGGTCATCAGCTGACTATATTAAACGGCAATACTATTCAGTTGCCCGACAGTGCCAACGATGCGGATGCTGATCCTGAGAATGAGCTGATCACAAATGTAGCACTCAATGGTACAGTTCTGGAAATAACTGATGCCGGTGGTACCAATACGGCTGATCTCAGTAGCTTATCAAATGGGACTGGAAATCAGACACTTTCAGAAGTATTAACACTCGGTAATAGTGCGGACGGAAATAATATAGCCAATCTTGCAAATCCTATCAATCAACAAGATGCTGCTACTAAAGCATATGTCGATGTTTTGGAATCAAAACTAGAAGCATTAGAAACAATGCTTATTGAAATAGGTGGTTACCAGGTAAATGATGCAGATGGAAATACATATAGCGTAGTTAAAATTGGTGCCCAGGCATGGATGGTCGAGAACCTTAAGACCACAACGTATAACGATGGCACACCAATACCGTTGGTAACCGATAATACAGAGTGGAGTAATCTCACAACCCCGGGCTATTGCTGGTATAATAACGATGACATACACAAGATTCCTTACGGAG
>CAYMQP010000403.1:0-3134 GCA_964392505.1 uncultured Bacteroidales bacterium | reverse complement strand
AGTTTGATCTTTTTATTGCCAAGGCACGTGAACTCGGTGCCAATTATATTGCCACGGGTCATTATTGCAGAAAAGATTCCATAATAAAAGAAGGAAAGGAAATATACTGTCTCCTGGCTGGAAGTGATCCGGGAAAGGAACAAAGCTATTTTCTATGCCAGCTTAGTCAAGAACAATTAGCTCCTGTATTGTTTCCTATTGGTCATCTTCAAAAATCCGAAGTTCGGCGTATTGCTGCACAAATGGAACTCCCCACTGCAAATCGCAAAGACTCACAGGGAATATGTTTTGTAGGTAAAATAGACCTGTCCGAGTTTTTAAAACAACAACTGGCACCTTGCGAAGGCGATATCATTGAAATTGATAAAACATGGGATTATCCCTACCATGAGGTATTGGCTCATGATAATTACAGTAAAAATGACTTAAAAAAATACTGCACCGGATATCAATTTACTCCCGAAATGGGTAAAAAAATAGGTAAACATAAAGGGGCACATTTTTATACAATCGGGCAACGTAAGGGATTTAATATTGGAGGAAAATCCGAACCCCTGTTTGTACTTAAAACCGATACACTGAATAATATTGTGTATGTCGGACAAGGACACGATCATCCTGGACTTAACAGGTATGGACTGCATATACCACCTGACGATATTCATTGGATAAGGAAAGATTTAAGAATGTTACCAGACGAAAGAAGACAATACAGGGTACGCATCCGGTACCGGCAACCCTTGCAACAAGCAATCCTTCATATGCATGATAACGGCTTATATATTTTGTTTTCAAAAGCCCAACGTGGAATAACACCTGGCCAGTTCGCAGCCTGGTATGATAATAAAGAACTCATCGGTTCCGGTGTGATTCAATAATAAAACTAATACTTTACGTGTAAGCCGCACTCATTATGTTCGGGAGATTCCCACCACCAACGTCCGGCACGAAAATCTTCGCCAGGTTTTATAGCGCGTGTACATGGTTGACATCCGATACTGGGAAAACCTTTATCATGTAAAGGATTATAAGGCACATCGTTTTTACGAATATATTCCCACACATCTTTTTCTGTCCAGATTAACAAAGGATTAACTTTGATAATATCATAATTTTTATCCCATTCAACTAGCTTGGTATAAAAACGATTAAGCGACTGATCTTTGCGAATTCCCGTTATCCAGACATCGTTTCCGGGTAAGGCTTTTTTCAGCGGCTCAATTTTCCGTATATAGCAACACTGCTTCCTGTTTTCAATACTTTCGTAAAATAGGTTTATTCCCTTGGAATTAATCATATTCTCAACTTGTTTACTATCGGGAAAATAAATCTGTATAGTAATACCATATTTCTTATTGGTTGCATCAATCAGATCGTATGTTTCGGGGAACAGTCTTCCTGTATCGAGCGTAAAAACTGTGAAATCTTTGCAACATTTCGACATCATATCAAGTAACACCTGATCTTCGGTACCCAAACTAGAACCTAAAGTAACTTTACCCGGATATTTAGCCAGGAAATACCTGATTATTTCTTCAGCTGTTTTTCCCTGCAAACTACCATTCAATTCTTCCGAAACTTTCTGCATTAATCTTCTGTTTGTTCTTAAGTTCCTGTTTTTCTAAGAGTTAACCATATCACAACATATCCTAGAATACCTGCAAGTACCGAACCTGTCAATATTCCAATCTTAGCTGGATTGAGAAATAAGCCATCTGCAAAGGCCAGATTAGCAATGAATAGCGACATAGTGAAACCCACAGCTCCCAAAAATCCCAAACCCAGAATGTGTATCCATTTCATCCCGTTGGGTAATTCTGTAATACCCAATTTAACACTCAGCCATGTAAAGAGAAATATTCCCATTACTTTTCCCACTATAAGACTTAATTCTATTGTACCACTCAACGAAGCAAAGAGTGATGTAAAATTGGTTGTTTTTATAATTACACCCGCATTTGTGAGAGCAAACAAAGGCATCACAAAAAAAGTAACAAATTGATTCAGCGTATGTTCAAGTGATTGTACTGGACTTTGGACCCGTTTCAGTTCATCTTCAATATTATCGATGGATACAAGTTGCTTTTTTGTTAATGTTATTTTATTGCTGCAATCTGTCGAATGAAATACCTTTAAATTATCATCCATTCGAATACGAAATGTAACCATATCAATTTTACGATACATTGGAATTGAAAAGGCGATTAAAATACCTGCAATAGTTGGATGAATCCCTGATTTTAAAAACATAAACCAGATAACCCAGCCAACGACCATATATGCAGAAATATATCGAAGATCCAAGCGATTAAATAAAACAAGAATCATAAATAAAGCTAATCCGATTAAGAGGTAATTCCAGTTAATATCACCACTATAAAACAATGCTATTACTATTACAGCACCAATATCGTCGACAATGGCAAATGCCACAAGAAATACCTTAAGACTAAGCGGAACTCTTTTCCCCAATAAACTAATTATCCCAAGAGAGAATGCAATATCGGTGGCCATGGGGATTCCCCATCCAGCTTCAGTAGCACTATTTTTGTTAACAATAATAAATATCAATGCAGGAAAAATCATACCTCCAAAAGCTGCAGCAATGGGTAAACTTGCCTGTTTTATTGATGATAGTTCACCAGCAATAAGTTCACGTTTTATTTCCAGTCCAACAAAGAAAAAAAATATTGCCATTAAGCCATCGTTAATCCAATGCAGAAAGGACTTTGAAAGAATAAAATTTCCTACTCCAATAGTCAACTTTGTTTTCCACAGATGCTGATAAGCATCTCCAAAGGAAGAATTTGCCCAGACAAGAGCAATAAGTGTCGCTAGCAGAAGCAAAATTCCTCCAGAAGCTTCAATTTTCAGAAAACGTTGAAATGGATTAAAAACATTTTTGATTATATTTTTGGAATTCCTTTCTCCCATACTTATTTACAAATTACAAGCGCCAAAATTAAGCAAATTAACTCACTGTAGAGTTTACCATCTTTCATAATAAAAACCAAATAACACACCATATATTAATTAATATGTCGAAATTAAACGCTTAAATTCCAGATTACGAAGTATTTGATCAATCATTTCTATACGCCCGAACTCAAACCATGCAGAACTATCATGACGGT
>CAYMQP010000402.1:0-3137 GCA_964392505.1 uncultured Bacteroidales bacterium | reverse complement strand
TCCAAACCAATAACTGCTATTCCTACACGCTTGCATTCAACCGATTTATCAATGGCAAGCGCTACTTTTTTTGCGAATATATTGAGCTCGGCAAGCAGGTTGTCATCCAAATCGAAGATATAATCAATTTCTATTTTCGGAATTACCAAGGTGTGTCCTTTTGCTAACGGGTTAATATCGAGAAATGCCAAAAACTGATCATCTTCGGCAATTTTATAACAGGGAATTTCTCCATTAGCGATGCGGGTAAAAAGCGTAGCCATTTTCTAGTTGTTTAAAGTTTATTTTGAACAATTATCGGCTGATTTGGACAATTTCGTATGGAATAGTGCCCGAAGGAACTGTAATATCAACAACATCGCCAACTTTTTTACCAAGCAGTCCCTTTGCAATAGGAGTATTAACCGAAATTTTT
This sequence comes from uncultured Bacteroidales bacterium, assembly GCA_964392505.1. Classification (GTDB taxonomy): domain Bacteria; phylum Bacteroidota; class Bacteroidia; order Bacteroidales; family UBA10428; genus UBA10428. The sequence continues at coordinate 2,722 of CAYMQP010000402.1, read as the reverse complement.
CCGGCTTTCAAATCGGCCTCACTCTCCGACACAATGATATACTCCATAGTGGCATTGTTATTTTTATTTTTAATAGTTACTTTATTAAGTATCTGTACTTTACTGGTATCAATTTTCGACTCATCAATGATCCTGGATGTGGCAATCAAATCTTTGAGTTTATTAATCTTCATCTCAAGCATACCTTGAGCATCCTTAGCGGCATCGTACTCTGCGTTTTCCGCTAAATCACCTTTATCACGTGCCTCGGCAATAAGTTTTGATATTGCTGGCCGTTCAACATTCATCAGATGTTCCAGTTCTTCCTTTAACTTAAGTAATCCTTCTTCTGTTATATAAGAATACTTCGACATTTTTGATCCTCCTCAAGGCTTTATGCAATAAAAACAAAAAGAATCCCGCGGATTAACGGAACTCTTTGTGCGGCAAAGATAATAAATTATTTAGTAATTAATCAAGAGCAACCATGTTATATGCCTGATTAATAGTATTTATTGATGTATTTTGGATTTAAAATTTCAGATAAAATAACAGCTTTTCTTAGGTCGAATTCAACTGCATCAGAAATTTCCGGTTCCTTATAATCTCCTATTTTTATTTCACCTTCAGTAATGGTTGAATAAATATCTGAGAGTTGGATACTGGATTCATTAATATCATCCGAAATTAATTGTTGTTCAGTAGAGCTAAAAGCTGCAACACCTTCTTCCTTCTCCGGTTTGTCAATTGCTAACTCCGATTCAACAACTTCGGTTAATTCCTTATTATCTTCATCGACTTCAGGAACTGGTTTTATTTCTTCTTGCACTTCTGTTTCTTCATACCGAGGTTCCTGTTCATCGAAAACGGGTTCAAATAATACCTCAGGAAATTCAGGTTCTTCCCCACCCTGTTGTTGCAATTCCTTCGCTTTTCGTTTATTATAGTTACGGTAAGCATTTAATGCTAAACCCACAATCAAAGCGATTATATAAATCAGTATCTCCAGATAACCATTTCCGTCAGCAGAGTTCATAATTTAAAATACGTTTGTTCGAGTAATACATGCAATCCAAAATATTCACTTTCGGAATGCGTTATATAGTATCTTTGTGGTATATTGTTAGAAAATGAAACATTCAAAGTTACAATTTTTTCTGGTTTTGAATTTTATGCTATTGCTTATTTCTTCTTCATGCAAGAAAGAAGAACACCATCCAATTCCCGATGTTTATGTCAATTTCATGATTAATCTGAACACCGATCCTGAATTCTTCCATTTACGGGCTCAAGGTACTTCAGCTGTCATAACCAGTTCAACAATAGGTGCGTTTAACCTGGGCTACGATAATAATGGTATTATTATATTTAATGCCGGCGATGGAGAATTTTATGCTTTCGACCGTACATGCCCGTATGATATCCCGGAAAGTATTATTGTTGAAACCGATGGACTAAGCGGATTGGCAACCTGTCCGCATTGTGGATCGGTATACGTATTTCCAAGCTTGGGAGTGCCTACACTCGATAGTCCGGCAAAATGGCCTCTTAAAAAATATAATGCTTTTTACAATCCGAATACGGGTGACTTGATTGTAAGTAATTAGCAACGATTTCCGTATTTTAATACCTATAATGCTCAGGTTTGAAGGGCCCTTCCTGAGGTACTCCAATATATTCGGCCTGTTCTTTTGTAAGCTTTGTAAGTATTACTCCCAACTGATCAAGATGCAATCGGGCAACTTCTTCATCGAGCTTCTTAGGTAACATATATACGCCAATTTTATAATCATGCTGCCAAAGATCGATTTGGGCCAAAACCTGATTTGAAAACGAGTTACTCATTACAAACGAAGGATGGCCCATTGCACAACCTAAATTAACAAGGCGGCCTTCGGCTAGTAGAAAAATGGATTGTCCCTCCGGAAAGACATACTTATCGACCTGAGGTTTTATATTGATCTTCTTTATTCCTGGATAGTTATTCAGTTTATCGACCTGAATTTCATTGTCAAAATGGCCAATATTGCAGACTATTGCCTGATCCTTCATTCTGGCCATATGCTCTATTGTTACCACATCGCGGTTACCCGTAGCTGTAACGAAAATATTTCCTTCCTTAATAGCCTCCTCCATGGTAATTACTTTGAAGCCTTCCATGGCTGCCTGTAATGCACATATAGGATCTATTTCGGTAATAATAACGCGAGCTCCAAATCCACGCATCGATTGGGCACAACCTTTACCAACATCGCCATAACCCAATACAACAACAACTTTTCCCGCAACCATTACATCAGTTGCCCGTTTAATTCCATCGGCCAGCGATTCGCGGCAACCATACAAATTATCGAATTTCGATTTAGTCACAGAATCGTTTACATTGATCGCAGAAAAGAGAAGTTCACCTTTTTCAAGCGCCTGGTATAATCTGTTTACTCCTGTGGTGGTTTCCTCCGATACTCCTTTAATTTCCTTGACTGCCCTGTGCCATTTATCAGGATCGGCATTCAAAATTCTTTTTAATAATTCAAGAATCACTTTTTCTTCGTGATTCGAAGGGATTTTGTCCAGTATTGATGCATCGTTTTCTGCTTTATAACCCATATGTACAAGAAGAGTTGCATCGCCACCGTCGTCGACAATTAAATTGGGCCCTTTGCCATCGGGGAATGTTAGCGCCTGTTCGGTACACCACCAGTATTCTTCCAGGGTTTCCCCCTTCCAGGCAAAAACCGGTATG
>CAYMQP010000401.1:0-3186 GCA_964392505.1 uncultured Bacteroidales bacterium | reverse complement strand
GGCCTTTACTTGGGCACAGAGGTCGGCATCGGCATAACGTATCACATCCGATTTTGTTACACTTGCTTTATGTACCAGGTCGGGATTTTCTGTTTCCTCACCGTAAGCCTGCAAAATACCGGCAAGTGCCGAAACCTTAAGGGCAATATGTGCCTTAATTGTTTCTTTACGCTCCCTTACCGAAGTTCCCGCCTGGGCTTCTTCAGATTTTTCCCCGATTCGTAAAATAATTTCATCGAGATCGTTTTTGCAATTAACTGCGCGCGGTATGGCGCTCCAAATTGCCGATTTGCTATCTAAAAATTCCTGGGTGTTTAGTAACATCCCGTAACGGTTTAATTGAAATTGATTCATGTGAATTTGTTGGTTTAAGTAAATAAATTTATTTATCGGCCTGAAAATATAAATAATTACTTATAACCGAACGTTATGCGGAAAAATATTTTTTAACATATTTTACACAATCTGCAACGGTTATTAGAACTTACTTGATGAAGCTTTGAGTAACAATAAAAATTATCTGCATATCCGCAATCATACCTCAATTAAATGTTCAATTGTAAAATATGCCGCACTTGTTATTTTTTGGTTGTATTCAATTTACTAACTGTATTACGCCGTGTGTGCCGGCTTGTCCACTGGCAGTGCGAAATCCGATCTGACCGGCACTAGTTCGCGAGGATTTGTGCGACAAGGTCAGGATCGTATTTATTGCCCGTGGTGGCTTCTTTTGCTTTCCCGCATTTTTGCGGGACAGGCTGTTTTCTTTCCACAAAGAAAATGAAGGATAAGATAATTTTTGATCAGACATTTCTAAATATGTAAAGCTCATGCAAGGCTACAGATATGCAATGCCTCCAAGATCGCACTTCTTTTGCACAACAATAAAATTATTAAGTTAATTTTTCCTTTTAACTCAATCAACTCAATCATTCCAACACCAAAATCTAATTACCTGCATCTAAAACCTCCCTGAACGGATATAAATTGTCACTGCATCACTTCAAACTGTCATTGTTTTATATCAAAACCTCGTAGAATAAATTACAGACCTCATTGTTAGAAATAAAAACCTCAAAGTATTAAGTTAAAACCTCTATGTTTGAATTGAAAACCTCTTTGAATTGCCTGCAGGACTATATGTTTGAATTAAGTACCCCATTGTTTTAATCCGCAACCTTATATTCTTTTCACTATAGGGTAAAATATAAATCGTAATACCCGCCTCCTCATCCGGTGGGTTCGATGGTTGGTTTCCGGTTTATTCGTGAGACTTAAATTTTATGAGTTTGCGAAATGATCCTGCCGTTGGCGGGATTAGTAGGACAATGCCGCTGAAAGCGGGAGTGAAGGTAAATACCCCGCTTTTTGAGGTGATATGATAGAAAATCATATGCAGATACTACATCTGCTCTGCCCGGATGACTTGGTCGGACGGGTTGCGGCGGGGAGCTTCATTAACAATAACGTATCAATCTTGGATATGAATCAAACAACCTGCGACTTACAAATAAAAACGTAATTACATTAACCTTACAATTCCTCTGAAATTACCTGTACAATTCTGAAATTATCCAGGGCAATACAAAATTGATTTATCAACGCACCATCTTCTTCTTCGGAGGGATTCATAAACATCCATTTCATATAGTTGGCTACTCTTATCTGGCCGTAACTCTGGATAGGTATTTCGTTATTGGTAATTAATCTGAATTCCGAAAGCGGGATATTATAGGTTTCCCAATATTCAACTGAAAAGGATCCGTTATACAACGTATCGTTCCAGGGTTGAAAATCGTATGTGTAAGCAAATTCAATTTCATCTTCTTCATTAAGTTTACCCAGTTCAATACGGTAATATCCGTGTTCCCATGGATACTTTGTATAAGTTTCGAATTTCAGATTAAAATACGAGGGGGAAAGACTACCATTGAAATCGGGCATTTCAAACAAACTCACAGGTAGTATTAGCTGGTCGATGGAATCGGTTCCCGGAGCTATATTATTAGCCTCTCCTGCATAAAAATCACCGTTTGCATCAGGAATGAATTCATCGGTTCCATTACTAATAACTCTTCCGCCCCAGCCTTCCCAGGTATCAACATCATCGAAATTGCATAACAAACCTGTTGCATCGCGGAATTTAACACCGATTCTCGAGCTGCTGGGGCCGCTTTTCGAGGTAAGCTCTATTTCACCATCTTCGGTTACGCCTTCGGGTACAATTAATTGACAAACGGTATCGATATATTCTGGTACGATTTCTCCTTCTATTCCTCCCGGGAAAACTGCCGATTCGAGCAAATTGAAGTAATAGCCTTCAAGGGTTATGATATCGTCTCCCAGTGCATATTCATTACTTATTTTTGTTATATAGGGTGGAGCCAGTAAAATATTTACTCTGAGCAGGGCATTACCACATTCTTTAACTACCAGAACACTATCGGACAGATCATCGGTAGCAGAATTGGTTTCCATATTGGGCATACGAAATACAATACTGGTATCCGTGGCTAAAATGTAAAGAGGATTAAGTTTGGTACTATTAATATAAACACTGCTGTAGTCTTTCAAGTTTAAACCGTGTACTGTATATACATAACCCGGAACCAGGTCGATGATTTGCCAGGTGCTGTCGCGCAGGGTTATGGAATCGGCAAGGGGTGTGGTACATTCATCTTTATTACACCCGCTGTGTGATAGTATTATACACACTATGATGGATGAATAAATAAGTAACGAGGTGAAACGGAAGTATCTTTTTATGAAGCGGTTCATGAATAGTAAGTTGTATGTGCAAAAAGTCGTTTTACATTTATGGTACAACGAAGAAAATGCTTATGCATTGTAAAAACGGCGCAAGATAATTATTTCAGTACAACTTTACCAGAGTTTTTTCAGATACATTATACTGATTCCTGTTCTTGCAGAATTATGATATTCAACATAACAACTCACAGTTAGTAATAAATCGTTGTTTCTATACTAAAGTGAACCCATTTTTCCCTGCTCATAGTCGAGCCATGCCTGTTTGATTTCTGCTATATTATTCATTACAAACGGACCCTGGGCTATAATGGGTTCGTTAAAAGGCAATCCATGTCCGAGAATTAGTAATGAGTTTTCTCGAGCCGTAATTTCAATTTCATCGGCATTGTTATCGAATTCAACCAACTGGTGCATGAC
>CAYMQP010000400.1:0-3200 GCA_964392505.1 uncultured Bacteroidales bacterium | reverse complement strand
GGTTAGAAGCTGCCGAAGCACGTGGAGAAGTAAAGAATATATCAGGAGCCGATTGGAATCTCGAAATGACCAGTATTGTGGAACTGTTTTATAAAAGGGGAAAAGCCCTCAAACCTCTACTTGTATTCGATGACATACCCGGTTACCCGAAAGGTTATCGAACTCTATTCGGGCTTCTGGCATCGCCATGGAGAATCGCCAAGACGTTAGGATTGCCGGAAGACGAATTAAGTCCTTTCGAGTTACTGTCTAACTGGCGGAGAAAAAACAAAAGCCTATCATTTATTAAGCCCGAAGTTGTAAATACGGGACCGGTACTGGCTAATTCCGACGAAGGAGAAAAGGTGGATATCCTGAAGTTCCCCTCCCCCCTCTTTCATGAACTGGAAAACAACAGGTTTATCGGGACCTGCCACGGTGTTATCCAGGTAGACCCGGATACCGGTTATATAAATGTTGGCACTTATCGTAATATGATTGTCGACCGTAATCGCATTTGCGTGCATTGGGGGCCATCAAAGCACGGTAACTTAATAATGAAACAGAAATACTTCGCCAAAGGTCAGCCCATGCCTATAGCGATTGCCATCGGTATGGACCCTGCCCTATATCTATGCTCTTGCATTGAAACACCCTGGCAGGTATCCGAATATGACATCGCCGGAGGCATAAAATGCGAACCCATCAGAGTAATAAAAGGCCCGTATACCGGCCTGCCATTACCTGCAGAGGCAGAAATACTGATAGAAGGAGAATGCCATCCAGGAGACCTAGAAGAGGAAGGGCCGTTCGGAGAATGGCATGGATATTATGGGAATCGAGGACTGATGACAGTTCCCGAGCCGGTGATTCGAGTGAAAGCAATTCACTACAGGGACGATCCCATTCTTACCTGTACTTACCCCTCTATTCCTCCACATGAGTTCAGCCTTTTGCATGCTATCATGTTCTCAGAAATGATCTGGGACCGGCTGGAAAAATTCGGCATTCCGGGAGTACAAAATGTCTGGTGCCACGAGGTTGGAGTGGGGATGCTTTTTAATGTCATTTCTATTACCCAATTATATTCCGGTCACGCTTTACAGGCCGGTCTAATAGCCTCCCAATGCCCTTCTGACACAGGTAAATACACCGTAGTAGTCGAGGAAGATATAGACCCATCGAACTTGGAGCAAGTTGTATGGGCTATGATAACCAGAACATTGCCGGACAAGTCGATTCATATTATTAAAGATTGCCGGTCATCGAACGTCGACCCCGCTATTCCTCTTAAAACCAAGTTGGGAACACCCAAGGCTTTAACTTCGTCACGAGTCGTTATCGATGCCTGCCGGGACTTATCATGGAAAGATGACTGGTATCCCATAGCAAGAATGAGCCATGAAATACTGGATAAAACATATAAAAAATGGAGCTCCGTTATCGGCGAGCTTGATCTTTAAACCCGGATTAAAGGGGATACCTAAATATTAATAATATACTTACTGTTCAGTCGAAAAAATTCCATTTTGAAAGCATATGAACAATAATGTTAGCCTGGAGATCAGGTTAGTATAGTAATCCAAGAACCACAACTTATTGTTTGATAAAATGACTAAAATGGAAATTTGCCCTTATCCACTACTACATCCAGCAAGGCATTTCTGCCCTCTGCCATCTGTTGTAAAGCTCGATTTAAGGCAGGCTCAATATTCTCAGACTCTTCTACCTTCTCAGAAAATGCACCAAAGGCCCCTGCCACCTTGCTATAGTCAGGATCCGGAGCTATGTCCACACCTAAATACTCATTATGACTGGAAGCCCACCCTGAAGGATAGAGATCACGGTGAGCTAATTTCATCACCATGTAACCACCATTATTAAGTATAATAGTAAGAATCGGCAGATGATACTCTTGACTGAGTCCTAGCGCAGCTAGTACTGGATTGTATGTAAAAGTGCCGTCACCGACAATAAAGATAATCGGCCGATCTTGGTAAGCAAGTTTTAATCCCAATGCTTCTCCCATTCCTGTCCCCAAACAGCCGGTAACAGACTTGATATAAAGATCGGGTGCGGTTAAATATTTGCGCAGGACACGCGAATGAAGGATGGTCTCTTCCATTACAACTGAGTTGCTAGGCAATATCCTATCAATCGTATAGAAAAACCATTTTGAAGAAATCGGTTTATTATTTTTACCAGTCAGTGCCTCCGTTTTCCATTGTTTTACCATCTGTTCATGTTTTTTCCGCCAGTATTCTAACCTTTCCTTGTAAGGAGATGAAGATTGACCTTTTTGATGAATCTTAGCGCCAATTATATCGACTAACGTAGTCAATCCCCTCCCAATATCCGTGTTCAAGGTTATATCAAACTGATAACCCCAGTAAGGTAGTTCTTTATGTATAGTATTTTCATCAAGGAGTACAGAGCATACATTACTCTGTGAATATTTAGAAGGAGTGTACCACGGATTTATACATCCAACGGTCAAAATCATATCAGCTTTCTGCAGGTCTTCTGAAGCATTATAACCCATGTGGAGAGGGTGATTCTGAGGGAAATTGAATACAGCAGCAAACTCGGTTTCGAAAACTGGAATACTCAACAACTCGGCCAACTCGATTAGTTTGGCCACGTTTTCCGGGTTTTTCCCTACATGCTCAGTAATAATAATCGGTTGTTTACTTTCGATAAGTCGCTGTGCTACATCTTCAAAGACATGACTGGGTGGTTGAGCTAATGAGGATGTAAAAGATGGTGGTTTAATCTTAACTTCAACTATCGTCTTCATTAACAACTCTCTGGTAACAGAGATTAAAACCGGTCCCCGGGGGTATTCCTGGGCTATCTGGTATCCTCTACAAACGGAATCAATCAAGTTGTCACTTGTGTTAACGGTATTACTCCACTTAATAAAGGGTTTGACTAAATAAGCAGGACCCCCAATATCAGAGAGATGACTAATCCAGTTAACACCCGGTGCCTTAATCTCTTCATCAAAAACGTGGTTGTAGGTTTCACTGCTGAAAATAATCATAGGAACCTCGACTAAGTACGCAGCTCGTATAGCCATAGCTGCATGCAGAGTCCCAATTCCGGCATGTAATAGAACAGCTGAGACATGGTTTGTTGCTTTGGTATAACCCATTGCCATAGAAACGGCCAGCATTTCATGTCTACAGTTAAAATATTTAAGTGACCTATCACCTTTACTA
>CAYMQP010000399.1:361-3203 GCA_964392505.1 uncultured Bacteroidales bacterium | reverse complement strand
CTGTAATGCAGTACGATTTTCCAGTCATATTTGGTTTTCCGGCTGGTCATATAGAAAATAATTTACCTTTTGTATTGGGAGCCGAAATTAACCTGACAGCAAAGCATGGGAAAAGTATTATACAATACATTATATGATATGTTAATATAGAAATCTGATTGATGATACGTACCAGAGATATTGGGGAAAAAGGTGAAAAACTGGCTTCCGAATTTCTGATTAGGAAGAAATATAAAATCGTTGCGTTGAACTGGCATTACAGGCACAAAGAAATTGATATTATAGCATATGATAGCGATTGGCTGGTTATCGTTGAAGTAAAATTACGTAGTTCCGATTATTTTGGTGATCCTTCCGAATTTGTCACCAAGAAAAAACAACGGTACCTTATTGAAGCTGCTGAAGCTTATCTCGAAACCATTCCTTCAGCACCAGAGGTTCGATTTGATATTATTTCGATTATTGGATCGGAAGGGCATTACGAGATAGAACATATTACCGATGCCTTTAATCCTTGAATGAATAGTTATTTGTACAACAGCAGTTTATTAGAATACTCTTTTCACATCAAAATGCAACCCGTCATCGGATAATATGTCTATAAGGCAAAATAAAAATTATGATAAGAACTCTATTTTTTTCAGCCTTATTTGTCTTTTACTTTTTTCAAATTAATGCTCAGGTTCCGGTACAAACGTTAAGAGGAACAGTGACAGACAGAGAAACCTTTGAGCCATTGCCGGGTGCAACAGTTGTTATTCTTAATACTGATCCCGTTCGGGCTACTATTACTGATAACAAAGGTATTTTCAAAATCGAAGGTATCCCTGTGGGACGATATGATATCCAGATAAATTTTTTAGGTTATGAACCTTATATTGTACCTGAAATATTGATTAATTCAGCAAAAGAAGTCGTCATAAATGCTACACTAGCAGAATCGGTTTTGAGTCTTGATGCTGTTGAGATACAAGCTGATATTAAAAAAGACAGGCCGCTTAATACTATGGCTATTATCAGTGCTAGGAAAATGAATATGGAAGAAGCGCATCGGTATGCTGGAGGATTTGATGACCCTGCGAGGCTGGCATCTTCTTTTGCCGGAGTAGCAACTGGATATATGGAAGATAATTCAATAGCGGTGCGGGGGAATGCCCCAAAAGGTTTGTTATGGCGCCTTGAAGGGGTTGAAATTCCAAATCCCAACCATTTTGCCGATATGACATCCATTGGAGGTGGTGGTATTACAATTTTCAGCAGTCAGATGCTTACCAATTCCGATTTTTATACCGGAGCCTTTCCGGCAGAATATGGAAATGTGCTTTCAGGAGTATTTGATATGAAGCTTCGCAGTGGTAACAACCAGCAGTATGAGCATGCTTTTCAGATAGGAGCATTGGGGATTGATTTATCCTCGGAAGGGCCCTTTAAAAAAGACAGAAATACTTCGTATCTTTTCAATTACAGGTATTCAACATTTGCATTAATAATGCCTGTATTGCCGGAAGATACTAATTTGCCTATTTACCAGGATTTATGTTTCAAATTGAATTTTCCTACTGAAAAGGCAGGTACATTTTCTATTTGGGGAATTGGCGGAATCGATAAAATAATAGGAGAACCGGAGACCGATACACTTAATTGGGAAACAAAGGAAGATCAGGAAATTATGGAAGGCGGGATCAAGATGGGTGCTGTGGGATTAAACCATAAACAAACTCTTGGGAAAAAGGTTTTTATTGAGTCTATATTTAGTGCATCTGCCAGCGAAACAAGCTTTGAAGAAAGACTACTGGCTTCCGATTTGATTACGGAACATCCAATGGAATATATTAAAAGCACAAAATGGCGGTATACTTTTACGAGCAAACTAAATTATAAATTTAGTGCAAAACATAGTAATCGCACCGGTTTTATTGTAAATCGATTGATGTATGATTCGGATCTCAAATATAGTTTTCAGGTTCCCGATCCATTAATTTCTATTGTCGATGATAACGATCATGCATATTTGTATCAGATTTTCTCACAATCGAGGATAGAACCCATATCCGGATTGATGATAAATATGGGAGTGCATTTCCAATATGTTTCGCTTAATAGGGAATTTATTCTGGAACCCAGGTTAGGAATTACATACCAACTACCTTCGGGATTAACATTTACATTAGGATATGGGAAACATAGCCAACTTGAGCCCCTGGCTGTTTACCTGGCTGAAATTCAAACTGCTTCTGGCCTTCAGCAATTGAATAATGATCTCCGTATTACAAAGTCGCATCATCTGGTGGGTGGTATTGATTATAGTTTCAATAGATATGTTCGCATGAAAATCGAACCCTATATACAATACCTTTATGATGTGCCTGTTATTCCCGATAGTTCGTATTCGGTTATCAATATAGAAAATGATGTATTTATTACCACCGAATTATCGAATGAGGGTACTGGAATTAACTATGGCATCGATATTACATTTGAAAGATTTCTGAATAAAGGCTATTACTATCTTTTCACGACATCGATCTTTAATTCGAGATATACTGGTGGTGATGGAATAGAGCGTAATACTTTATACAATAGAAATTTCGTAGTTAAACTACTTATGGGTAAGGAGTGGCAAACCCGTAAAAACAACATTTTTAGTATTAACGGGCGCTTAAACTACTTTGGAGGTAGAAGGATGGCCCCTGTCGATTATGAAATTTCCATAGCTACACAGGATGTTGTTTATGATTATTCGAGAATTTACGAAGAGCAAAAACCGGATATTTTCCAGCTCGACCTGACACTGACTTATAAAATCAATAAAAGGAAACATTCGAGTAGCTGGGCATTGCAG
>CAYMQP010000399.1:0-351 GCA_964392505.1 uncultured Bacteroidales bacterium | reverse complement strand
GTATTGAATGTACTGGGCCGCAAAGAACATTTTGGATACGATTATTATGTAAAAACCGGACAGGTGAAAGCTGATGTTGTTGTTGTTGTTGTTCCTTCTCTCAGTTATAAGATTGATTTTTAATTAGATTTAATTCCTACTGATTATTACTCTAATACTCAATTGACAGCTCATAGCTATCAGCAGTTATTTTTTATAACCCGATTCAGTTATTTATAACTTTTTATGAAAATGATATGCTGATTCTATTTCTTTTGGGACTATGTTATCTTTTCATGAGAATTTCTTAAATTTAATAGAATCAAGATTCAAATTCTCATTAATTTCTAATGAAATGACAAGGGTTAAGTC
>CAYMQP010000398.1:0-3220 GCA_964392505.1 uncultured Bacteroidales bacterium | reverse complement strand
GTGGATTTATGTAACTTGTTTAACCATTTTTCACACACTCTGCCGTCCCCTGTCGTACCGCTGTCGTACCGTACCCGCTTCGAGAAACTCCAAATATCTGGCACATCTTCTCCACCCGAAATTTGAAGCGGTGTTGATAAATAATCTTGAAGGCTATTTCTGGTGTTTTGCGAAGATGGCCGCTGCCTTTTTTAAAATGGCGTTTTCTTCCTCTAAATCGGCTACCATTTTCTTTAAATGCTTGATTTCTGCATCATCAGGCCTTAAATGGCCGCTTCCGGGGAAGGCGTTTTCCTTGTGTTTCTTGAACTGATTGGTCCATTTGTATAGGGTATGAACGTGAATACCCAATTCTTTGGCCACTGCTACAGTCGGCCGCTTCTGTTCAAGCACAAGACGGATCGCCTCTTCTTTAAATTGTTTGTCAAATCGCTTTATGATGAACACCCCCTGGCTTTATTGTACCAGCCATTCCTTGTGTCCATCAAACCGGGGTATGGTCACTTTTCGTTCCACCAACCTTGCTTTGGGTTTCATGGTATACTGAAATATTAACGGGTCGAATCATCACCCTCAAGTAGTTTTCCTTTAAATAATAACTTAAAGTAAACTATAATATAAATAAGTGATACTATTAAAACTATTAATCCCCTTAGTAGTCCAAGGAAAGCAGGTAATATATTAATCAGAATAATTAGAGCTAATAGCACGAGGAGATCAGCCGTCATTATCCAAAATCTTAACTTTGAATTAGTTATTTTCGCGTTCTTCATAACTACCAAAATCGACCCGACAAAACCCATTAAAAGCCAGACATATAATGAACCTGTGTTCTTGATAACCCCGTATGAAGTATGATTAAATACAGTGTATCCAAAGATAGAACCAAACCATAAACTATACGTTCTTATAGATAACTTTCTTAGTTCCTCAAAAGCTTTATCCACAATAACCTACTCCCTATAACTGGTTTATTACACCCGTTTCTCAAGTTAATACATGATAAGCAAATAGGAACACCAAGACCTGTTCGAACAAAAACATTTCTATATGTCTATATAAGTAGCCCAGAAAGTTATACATTGTCCCGGAGCACTACCATACTAATACAGTGACTTACCACGATCTAGTCGCAAAACCGCATAAGCCCGTAGAGTTAACTTAATATTTATATGACCTTTTGATTATATGCCTCAATGAACAAACCAATGAGAATCATGAGAAATAAACATGATGACGCAAGGCATAAGTCGCATATATTTTTTTTAGCAAGTATCTGATAGCTAACTAAATAGCTAGACATAAAGGTGCCAATCATTGAAACAAAAATCATAATACCCAACGCATATCGGCTTGTTCTAATATGAAGGCTCAATACCAATAATATAATAGATGTGGTAAACCCTATATATGATATAGAAATTACACCTAAAAATGGTGGTAAATTGTTGCATGTAAAACATATAATCTCACTAAATTTGGTATTTTTTATAAGAGATAGAATTGACAATAAAACTGTGTTTATCGAAGCTAGTAAAATTATATTAAAATTTTTATTTTCCATAAAAGATTTAAAAATATTATTTGTTCTTATATTGCTTTCCATGTTCATTTTTCATCCCTTTCATTTTGTATGTTAATACTATAATCACTATTACATCAGCAATAATATTTTGTAAAGCTATTATAAACGATGTATTTGAGCCAATAGAACTTTTATTAATCAAAAAAGAATATATTTGCAATGGGAAAATAGTTAAAATTGTTACGACAAGAAACCATTTAACTCTATTTATACACCCTGCTATCCATTTATTTACCAATAGTAAACCATAGGTAATTAAGAAAACACTAATAATCGTATGCGCCGCTAGATGGTTAGGATAATAAAAAGAGTTGTTAATAAAAAAAAGACCAAAGTATATTGATGTTGTACATGTTGCTTCAAGAATTCTTCCGCCAAAATTTGGATGATTATTATCTTCTAACACTTATCAAACTCCTTTGTTATTAATTTAAAAGAAAGTCAACACATACATGCCTAGCTATGTATGTGTTGACTTAATAAAAATGTTATTTAACAGAGATTCGCAGACCAAACCTGTTGACACCAAAAAGTACAGACTGGATAAACAAATGGCATTTCAATAAAAATAAGGCATGCATGCGTACAACATAGATAACTTGCAAATTGACAAGCCCAGTATTCCCAATCAAAGGCAACTTGTTCCGAGTCTGTTGATGCAACAGTTGATCCATTTTTTAGACATATATTCTTTTATCTTCTGATCTTTTTTAGCTTTTTGTAACTTTAATTCTTTCATAGTATTATTGTATACAATTTTCTTTCCATTTGGAAGATATTTCGTAGTAACAACTTTATTATTGTCTTCTAATCCATCCCATATCAGAGTTGTTACACTAATTAAATCACCAGTATTCGCATTTAGGAAACCCGCAATTATAGTATTTTTGGAACTACTAGCTAATCCGTACACTTGTACAATATTCAGTGGCTTTACACGGATGGCAACCACTTTATCACCAAATGCAAGTTTCTCCGTTTTGAACGTGGACGAATTTAAAACTGTATTGATATATCCTTGAGCAATATCTTCTGTTAGCACATCTGCCGATATGCCAAATTTTGCCTTACCATATTCAAGTATTTCTTTGTCTGCGCACGCGCTACATGTATGATTATCTTCGTTTTTCGTCTGGATGTTTGCTAATGCAAAACCACTAAGAATTGGTGTAAGCAATAAAACCAAAGCGAGTATCATAGCAACTGTTATAGAATAACCTGTTTTCCTGTTTAATAACATTTTACCAAAACCCCCTTATTATAATCTTCAAGCTTTCTGCGGAGATTGATTTAGTTAAATGCTATCACTAGTCAAATTCATGGTTAATAATGGTAAATTATGGTCAATTTAGGGACAGTTTTTGGTGTAACCGAACAAAGTAGTAGGAGAGTTAGTAGGTATGAACCCTCACAATAGACGGGTGGTCGATAACCTATTCCGTCTGTTTTTCTGGCGACTTTGGCATCATTGTGCTCTGCTGTAAATATATTAAGGTGCTTGTTGGGAAAAGCGTTAGTTTGAGAAACGAATAACAGCCGATTTAAAACAGCCAACAAAAAGACGGGTAAGAGGATTAATATATTTACAATTAGGACATTTGTCCGGCTAAAAATCTCTTAGTATCGCAGTATTCC
>CAYMQP010000397.1:0-3231 GCA_964392505.1 uncultured Bacteroidales bacterium | reverse complement strand
GCTGTAACCCCGGGTAAGCAACATGTCGGCAGGCTGTTGCGCAACCCGGGGTTAACAAAGAGAAAAACAGCGTTCCAACTGTTTTCATTACTCAAGGTACAAGGTAAGATGGAACGCAATATTCCAGCATACAGAATAAGAGTGCATAACCCAAATTATAACTTTATAAATCCTAATGAACTAATAATCAAGAGAATTTATTTAACATGTACTCCTCGTGCACAATGCAGTAAAACGGGGGAATACTGCTTCCAACAGGAGGAGGCTGGGTAATGTTTTAGCTATGAAAGATTGACTTGCTGCGGGATCCGACTAAAAAGCTCTTAATGTGAATTTTATTCAAAACCAGGAGAAAGGACCCCGGATATAGATATCCGGGGAGGAGGTGCGACGATCAGCTTGCTTGTTCCAGGTCTTCCGGCTGGTTTCTCAGGGTTTTGTCCTTACCATAATCGATAATGCTGCGCCACGATTTATAGCGGTTGATGAATTCTCGGTCGTCGATAAGGCCTTTTACCAGGTCGTCCATTACATCCAGTTCGCTGCGAAGATTCTGAATTCCGTTATCGATCTCTGAGAACTGAGTAAACCTGCCCTGAATTTGGAAATTGAAGATTAATCATTAGCCTTGACCAGCTAAAAATATGTCGAACTCACACTAAGTAAGTATTGTACATATTACTATATTAATATTTATGTTACACAAGATTATCATATTCCTTTGCTTTCAAATCCAATTCTGATTCAGTATTTGTCAGGAATTCCTAATATCCTGACAATAAATAAAATTTCTTAATTATTTTTAAGAAATTAATCCATTATTCGCTATGAACAGAAATTTATTTATTGGTGCTTTTGCAGTTGAAAAGAATAAAGATAAACTAAATGCCAGTTGGGAAAGTAATAAAACTCTATTGCACGAATCACCTTTTCTAAAATTATTTTATGAAGGAAGCGAAATAAAATTAGATACAATAGACAATATAACAGTATTATTTCAGGGAGAGATTTTCAACTATCTCGATGATGTTCCCAGCAACATAAATAAATCTGTAACAGAGTCAGTAATATGGTTATATAGAAAGTATGAAGACGGATTCGCGAAGAATATCAACGGACACTTTGTCATCATTATTTATGATCAGCCAATTGAAAAATTGCTTGTCATTCAAGACAAATATACTTTCCATGAAAAAATATTCTGGATCCAGAAAAATGACATTTTTTATTTCAGTAACAATATAAAAACACTGAGTAAATATTCTAAGATTGACCCGAGTGAAATCTGTACAACAGCATTGTATCAGTTTCTCCGATATACATACACCTCACCTCCTTATACTATATTTAAAAATGTCTATCAAATGATGGTAGGCGAAACTATCGTTATAAATAATGGGGAACTTAATAAATTAACCTATGATAATTGGTCATTTTCTGATAACCGGATTAAGGATAAAAATGAGGCTGTTGCGCTATATAAGGATATTTTAACAAAATGCATTACTTGTATATATGAAAATCATCCGTCAACGGTTTTCCTGCTTAGCGGAGGATTGGATTCGAGTATAAATGTAGCTTTAGCCTCAAAATTAACCCGTGCACCTATAATCAGTGTAGGGATTGCTGCAGATGATAAATATAATACAGATGCCCCATATGCAAGGATGTTAGCAGAGTTATATAAAACAGATCATCATGAATACTATTTCGATGGTCATGAAATTGATAACCTTCCGCAAATAGTATATTCTATGGGAGTTCCTTATTTTGAACCAGGGATTATGCTTTCTTTTGCCGCATACAAGGAAGCGGCTAAATACTCAGATTATGCCATAGGCGGGGAAGCTGCTGATCAAATATTCGGTTATTGTACTCCGGCAGCATATCGAAGGTACTTAATGCGAGAAAAAACACATGGACTTTATAAACCTCTGTTCAATCTAACAACAAAAGTTTGTAGGAGTAAGTTTTTCAGGGGTAATGATATTGCACGCAAAATTGACGCCCGCCTCGAAAATTATGATGTAAATAGCTTGTGTTCAGCATTCGGATTTAGAAATTTTGAAATAATTGAGATACTTAAAAAGGATTTACATTTCAATGATAAGTATAATGACTCCATCGTTCCCGATATAAGTCTTTTACAGATATTCGACTTTAGTTGTGCAAAACTAGACCTTGATTATGCTTTTTATGGAGTCCTCTCAGTATATAGTCACTTATCTGAACTTCATAATATAACTACTCATTCTACCTACACTGACAGTGAAGTTATCAATTTTGCTCTATCATTAGATCATGATCTCCGTTTTCAGATGCCTAACTCTCAGGATAAACAGTTTGTGACAAAGTATTTACAGAGGGAGCTGGCAAAAGAAATCTTACCATCTGAAATAATCAATAGGCCAAAGCAAGGAGGGGCAGTAAAAAACAGCATACATGTAACTGACAATAACTTTGTAAATAGAATTAAAATTAAGCTTTTAAACTCTGAGATAATAAACCGGTATTTTCGAGCCAACACCATTGAAAAACTATTTGTTTCGCCACAAATGAATCCAACCAAAATTCTTTTATTAGTTAATTTAGACCTGTGGCATCATATTTTTGTGTCCAACCCAACAGAGCAAATACCATCCTATACGTTGACAGAATACATTAAATAGCTGTTTGATGTAAAAATTTTTTCAGGACCCGATCTTGGAACGAGCTACCATATAATAGCGATTGTGGTAACCGACAATAACGAATGTATGATTCCGATACGGTCATTGTCCATGTTATTCCTCTAGTGAGTATAAATACAAACACGAACAGTAATCAAATCAACCTGTTCCCAAATCCTGCTTCCGAATGGTTTACAATTGAGTTTTTAAGATTCCGTGAGAAGGGTATAATGATCAGGCTTTTCGATCAGAAAGGAACAGAAGTGAATAATGATAATTTTAATATTGAAGTTAGTAACGAAAAGATACTTCTTAATATATCATCATTACAACAGGGAATATACTATCTGGAAATTATAACTGAAAAAGAACTTTTTACCGGTAAGATATTACTACAATAAGACGTTTGAGGAAAGACAACTTTATAAATTGAATATTTCCTTGTTAAATTGTACTTTGGGGTATGAGCTTAACCATTATAGAAGAGGATAGGAGTAGTTTACGATTATTCCTGAATATATTTTTTAATCGTCAAGCCATCAGATTGGTTCTGCCGCCGTTG
>CAYMQP010000396.1:0-3239 GCA_964392505.1 uncultured Bacteroidales bacterium | reverse complement strand
TTCGGTCCAATATTGTGCCCAGAGTTTCCAGATATTCTGGTTCACATTCGTTTGGTTTATCTGATCAGATAATTCTTTCTGACCATTTGAAAACAATGCATTACCCGCTACTTCGGTCGGGTTCTTTTGATCAGTATTGAAATCCTCAAACTTATCGGTACATCCGACTAGCAAGGCTAACAATACGATGTATACTATATATGATCTTTTCATGATAAGAGTTTTTTATTTTTAGAATTGAAGTCTTAACGTAAATCCAAAATTCCGAGCAGACGGGAATACACCACTCTGCCACCCTTGGACATTACCTGAGCCCTGTGTTGCTTCCGGATCGGCGTGTGGAAGATTTTTGTGAATTATCCACAGGTTCGATCCAACAAAACCGATTGAAGCACCATAAATAAAGGTCTTGCTCATAAGACTTCTGGGTAAATGATATGTAAGCTCAACTTCTCTTAGCTTCACGAAGGATGCATCGTAAATAAATTGCTTGTTCGGACTGAGTACCCAACCATTAGCGAAAATATCACTTGGAATACGTGTAGTATTTTCAGTACCGTCTTCATTAACTCCTTCCAGAATAATACCACCACTGATACTTTCATCAACTCCCTGGGCCGGATCGTCGTTAATGTATGCAACATCATCACGTTCAGGATTGCCTAAATCGTTATTATCGGCAGTTTCGGCATAAAGTCCTGTACCAATACCATACCACAGGTCAAGTGAAAATATGTCTCCACCTTTCTGCCAATCGATCAAGAAACTTAAATCGATATTCTTGAAGGAAAGGGTATTCATTATACCTCCTGTCCAGTCGGGATTGAAATTACCAATTACAACATCATTAGTTTCAGATTTTACATAATATCCATCTTCTACTATTTTTCCTCCATCTTCGTGAAAAGTATAATCTGACCCCTGAATGTTACCATAAGGTTCACCAACAGTAGCATTTATAGTAATACCCCCTTGTAAAGAAGCTAATTGAAGATTTAGTACTTTATTTCCTGCTTCATCGATGAAGAGAGATTTTACTTCGTTCTGGTTAGCTGCCCAGTTAAGTGACAGATTCCATTTGAAATTATTTGTTACTACCGGTGAAGCGTAAAATATTACTTCCATCCCCTTATTTTCAATTTCACCGGCATTAACCCATTTTTCGCGATATCCAGTGATCTGCGATACACGTACAGGCATCAGCTGATCGAACGTGTTTTGTTTGTACAGGGCTAAATCAAATCCTAACCTGTTCTGGAGTATCATAACCTCTAATCCACCTTCAACTGACTTTGTACGCTCCGGTAGAAGATCGGTGTTATTTTTAGCAAAGTAATTTGTAACCATCGAAGTACCTGCAAACGGAGCATTTGCCCTGTATGTATCAGCAACTCTTAAAGCCGGTGCATCGTTACCTACTTCAGCATAGTTTACACGCAGTTTACCAAGCGATAACCACGGAGCGTCAACCAGATTTGAGAATAGCAAGTTACCCGATACTGAAGGATAGAAATAGGAATTATTCTCCTTCGGCAATGTTGATGATTGGTCTCTACGCAGTGTAGCATCTACATAAACAAGATCTTTAAATCCAACGTTTACACTACCAAATATACCGTTAACACCAATTTGTTCAAGTCTTTCTTCAGGAGGCAACATGGGGTCAACACTATTGCTTAACGCATAAACTTCTGCTACAGCCAAACCACCATTGGTTGATTCAAATATCCGATCGTATTCGCTTCTTCGGATATTAGTTCCTAACAACGCAGTTAGGTCAATATCACCAAATGTCTTATGGAAATTCAACATCAGGTCGGCATTTGTTTCAATAAAATCCCTTTGATAACGAGAATAACCCGATGTTACATCGGGCCGATCGACCCCTAATTCACCTGCTACCGAACCAACAGCTTTACGTTCTTCCTGAAGTTCGCTATATGTATCGACAGACAATCTACCCATAGCACTTAAAAAGCTGGTGATTTGCCAGTCGAGTTGTGCATATCCAATTAAACGACTTCTGGAGTCTTGTTCATAATTCTGATATCGTACCCAGTAAGGATTGTCCCAATAGATAGGAGTTCGATCATCCCATGCAACAGGATTCCATGTGGGATCTCTGTCTATTGCACCATCCTCATACATCTCATATAAATCTTTCTGTTCTTTTAAATCGACATTAACCTGCCACCATTGCCGGAACGAAGTCATTATATTATCGCTATAACCTGTCGATGGACGACCCAAACCCTTTGTATTAATGTAATTGGCACTGGCCGAAACTTTCAGGTTATCGAAAATATTATATGCCCCATTAAAAATAAAGTTATTTCTTTTTAATGAGCTATTGGGCATAATGGTAGATAGGTCTTGATTCGTGTAAGAAAAACGGTAGGCTGTTTTTTCGGCTCCGCCTGTAATATCAAAACTATTGGTATAACTAATTCCGGTTTCGAAGAATGTTTCAGGTCCGTTTTCAGCAGCTACCCATGGTCTTGCTTCCATATAGTTTGGTGCGCCCGGAATAAAAGCACTATAAGGATATACCATCAGGTTTGGATCAAATTTCTGACCCCTTGAAGCATCTTCATAATAAGGAACCAGGAGCTCATCTACACCATCACCGTCAATATCATCTGCATCGAGGCCAGGATAGTCGGGACTGCTATACCAGTATGGATCGTAACCGCCTCCATATTTTTCCTGATATTCAGGGAACGTGCTTTTATCAATTACGCTAAAGGTAACATTCGAGTTAACTGTCACATGGATTGGACTACCCTTTGCTCCTTTTTTCGTTGTAATAAGTATAACACCATTAGCAGCGCGAGATCCATAGAGTGCAGTTGCAGCGGCACCCTTAAGGACACTCACCGATTCAATGTCATTCGGATTGATATCGGAAGCTGCATTACCATAGTCATAACCACTACGACCCGTGATCTGACCCGTATTATTAGTGTTAGAGTTACTTATAGGTACACCATCCACAACAAATAATGCCTGATTATTTTGAGTCAATGATGTTGAGCCACGAATAATAACATTAGTCGATCCTCCAAAGTTGGTGTTGTTTTTTACATGAACACCAGCCACTTTACCTGATAGAGAACGAATAAAGTTATCTGATTTGACGGCACTAACTTCATCACCACCAACCTCCTGGACGGAATAACCCAGAGATTTTCGCTCTCGTGTAATACCTAAGGCTGTAACCACAACTTCAGCTACCTCGA
>CAYMQP010000395.1:0-3272 GCA_964392505.1 uncultured Bacteroidales bacterium | reverse complement strand
ATATAAACCAGCCAGTTTTCGCTGCAGGGAAATGGGACGTGCATTTTTCGGGAATTTCTCCTCAAGATCTTTGATTATGTCAGCTGGTTTTTCTTTTAATATCCGTAGGTCGAACAATAGCAAATTAGCCTGACCAATGTTGTTTTGTAATGTTAACTGACGGCGGACTTCCTTTTGAAACTCTTTCTCGTTTTTCTTCTTCTCCTTTGGTTTTTCTTTAAAGAGCTTTTCATACTCATCTTTAATTTTATTGATATCCTTACTTTTCTCAATAGCTATGTTGATGAATTCATGAAGCAATTCTTCGGCTTTCTTATAATTGCCGGTTTCAGAATAACACTTGGCCAACCGAAGAGCAAAACGCCCCTGTTCTTTCTCCTGTTCGTATAATTCTTCCAGAATCTGCATGGCTTCGATATATCGAAAATTACCAAGATAAACTCTAGCCAAGTTGTACTTAGTTTCTTTCTCAGCTTTTTCAGCAGCTTTCTTTTTATCTGGACCGGGATCTTCAACATATCCAAGGTCGATAAGCTGTTGTAAAGCCTGCCGGTCGGCGATGGTATCTTTTCGTGTTTCGGCCGGATGCATGCCATCGCTGCCTTTCACACTATCCCACGAAGGAATTGTTTCAATCTTAATTTCTTTCTCAAATGCCTGAAGTATGGGAATTCCATCCATATCTTTCCCGATTGGGAGACCGAAAAGCGTTAGTATGGTAGGTGTAATATTAAGTAAAGAAGTGCCATATATAAGTTCATCCTTCTTAATACCGGGGCCTTTCAAACATATAATGCCATGTTCCCTATGGTGATCAGCCGGGCCAGCAGGTTCGTCCGGTATATAAGTAGTTCGCAGATGATCGGAATGGAAGCCATGATCCGAAATAAGAATAACATTAGCATCATCACCTGCCAGCTTCATAAGGTTTTCGAGCATCATATCGTGAAAACGATACGCCGAAGTGACCACATTTTTATATAACTCAAACTCTGTTTCAGGAACATTGTGCAATCGAGGAGGATGGTACTTCATAAATCCATGACAAAAGTGATCAATGGTATCGAGATACAGGGCTAAAAAATCCCATGGTTGTGTATCGAGGATCCATGTAGCAATAGCATGCAAGGTGGCTGCCTCGCTGATATTTTTGGCGATATGGCGCAGGCGAGGATCTTTCGCTTGATCGATTTTTGCAGCATCAGGTACAAAAGGCAATAAATGCTGATCGGTAAGTTCCTGCGGATGTATTCGCATTTCAGCAAAAAACTCATCGAGGACAGGAGGATGTATACTCCCTGGTGGTAATGGCCAGGGCTGAGTGAGTTTACCGCGGGCATGGGAAAAATGATTCGACAGCATGATGCCATTTAAAGGTTCTACCGGATTAGAGGGCCACCATCCAAGTACGTGTGTTTTGAATCCGTTTTGCATGAGTATATTCCATACAGCTTTTGTCTTCCGCGATTGTGAACTTATTGGGCGCATTCCCATGCCTTCCGGATCAGCCTCGGTAAATCCCAGTACACCATGCTTATCGGCATGTTTACCTGTGGCAATGCTGGTCCACAACATAGGCGAGAAGGGAGGTTCAAGTGTGCTCATATTACCCATTACACCCTGGTTTACAAGTTTCTCCATGGCCGGCATATGACCAGCATCGATCAGTGGATTAATTACT
This sequence comes from uncultured Bacteroidales bacterium, assembly GCA_964392505.1. Lineage (GTDB taxonomy): Bacteria > Bacteroidota > Bacteroidia > Bacteroidales > UBA10428 > UBA10428. The sequence goes on along the minus strand of CAYMQP010000395.1, from coordinate 1,591 downwards.
TTCCAGTCGGCTGCATCCCAGCCGATCAGTAAAACTTTTTTCGCTATTTGATTCATTACTTAAAAAAGATAATGTCTTCAAAGATTTCTACTGAGATCTCCGAAAAACATCACTATGCTGTGGAAGCAAAAATATGATGACGATTTCAGATAATCCTACATACGAAAACCAGGGCGTCTGGCAGCAGTTTGTCTGGCCTGGCCGGCAATTGAAACGTTATTCACCTGCCAAGTATCTTTTGGTTTATAAAACATGAACTGGATTCTTACAGGTTCATTGGTATATTTAATAAAATAGGTGTACACAACATATGAAGGTGATATTTCTTCTTTCTCAATAAGTTCATAACCACAATAGTCACCTGTGGTTTTAGTTGTGATTTCAAGTCTTTTTAGCAATTTGAAAGTATATGAAGTATCGCTGTTAAATTTTTCGTTGGTTGGCAAATTTTCAATTGCTTCAGTGAATTTTCCTTCCGCTATCAGACTGAAAAAGGATTTGACATAATCTTCAGGTTCGTTCTGACCTGATGCTACATTTGTCACAAGCAAAAACATAAAGAGGAGTGCAATATTTCTCATAGCTACTGTTTTTAGGTTATAAATGTAAAAATACAATTTTCATTTATTCCTGCATTATCTATAGTTCTGAACTAGCAAATATTTTTACTAAGCATGCTTATAAAGCTGTAAAAAAGATTTAAGTAGAAAATTTCTTTAATAGGATAATTTATTCAGGTTGTTTATTTTTATCAGAGAGGTCTTGGTTTGCCCGAGGATTTCTGCGAACAAGCTTTTTACCCTTAGTAAATTTATGATAAAGGTGAGTTTGACCTCTTTTTTTGCGAAGCATTGCTACACCTTTGTAACCTGTTGCCAAAAGACCCAGAAAACCGCTCTCCGGGATTTCCAGTTTATTTCCTTTTTCGTCGGTAAAGTCGACTTGAAGACTATATAACTGATCAATGAATTTTTCTGATATACTGTTATGCTGGGCTTTTGTATCGGAATTGTTCTTCATATGAGTTTGTAAATAAGATTTTTTGAGCGGGAAACGGGATTATTCTCCCGCTTTTGGCGGGATCATGAGCTCGTCCCGATTTTTATCGGGACTCGGTTCGAACCCGCTCTGCATATAATGATTGTAATTTAATAATATAAAGTTTTTAATTTTTTGAGCGGGAAACGGGATTCGAACCCGCGACCCTTAGCTTGGGAAGCTAATGCTCTACCCCTGAGCTACTCCCGCTTTAATACTTCGCATAAAGATATAAATTCACGCTGAATTGTCACAGGTGTTGATACTAAAGTGTTTCGAAAATTTCGACAGCTGCTCTCGATTTGTTTAGGGTATAAAAATGAATTCCGGGGGCACCATTATCTAATAGTTCCCGACATTGTTTAATAGTATATTCTACACCAATCTCATACATCTTTTCAGGATTATTCCTGTTTGATTCGATTTCATAAACCAATTCAGCAGGTATTTTAGCCGCCGACATTTTCGTAAATCTTTCAATCTGATTGTACGAAGTGAGTGGAATAATACCCGGGATTATTCTACACGTTATGCCCTCTTTACGCACGTGTTT
>CAYMQP010000394.1:0-3293 GCA_964392505.1 uncultured Bacteroidales bacterium | reverse complement strand
AACTCATCCGCTCAAAGGGAACTCAAAGCAGTTAAGCTGCGCTTAGCTTTGGGGCAAACCAGACACCTAATAAGTAACCTGATGCATATGACTGTCATAACCTTAAATATCACCCTATGTCGACAACTAAGGTTATCCTGTCAGCCATAAGTATACTTATCTTTTTTACTATCCCAATCCAGGCAGAGAAAATCAGGAAACCTAGTGTAAGATATTTCCATCTATCTTCCGATTCACTATCTACCTTAAAAAACAAAGCTGGTTTCAAAGCAACAGAAGGGAAAACTTTAAAGGATAATTACCTTATTGTTTACGATAACCTCTATGATATGCATGGAACGGCCCAGGATTTATTCACTGTATCACGATTATTTGGTAGAGGTTTTGACCTGCTAACATGCAGGTATGATAAATATTCCCGGGATTTTTAATGTCTTGTTTATGATTCTTATATAGGTCGTTTTTTTATTGATGGAATTTTTAACCTGTTATTTACTAATTGGCTGTCAACCATTCAACATGAATGCAACGGACATGGATTCAGAATTCGTGAGGAAGGTGTTCCGATTAACAAATACTATGTAAATCCGGGTATGCTATCGGATAAAGGCAGAGTAGATTTTAACTTTTATGACCTTTCATTTTATGGTAAACTCTTATATGCATCAGGAGGCCCGGAAAGTAATACAATCTTCTCTCGCGAGGCATTTCGGTATGGACTACAGAAGGAGTACTTCAACCACTACTATATATTTTCCTATTTGTTAAAATTAGATTTGCCCATGTACATTTTAGGTGGCACAGAGGTTGGTTCATACAGTTGGGAGAATGGCATGGGGGATGTTGTAAAATACTGCATGACTTTTGATGAAGTCTCTGACTTCACAAAATTAGAAGCTTATGAACAAGCAAAAAGAGGGGCCTATATTTCATTATTGGACCCAAGTTTACTGCTTTCATTTTATCAATATATTAAAGATTATATTATTAAGGGTAATGCTCAAGTTCAGTCGCCATTGATAACAATTAAACAATTAGGGATTCTTCCATTTATTGATTTTCACTTGTCGCCATATGGTTTTGAATATTATATAGGCAGTTACCTGAGAGTCAATAGAACACTTTTTGAATCCTACTATCGATGGAGTTATGGACACCAGCATGGCGAAAGCTGTGGTTTTGGCATATATGCATCAAACCTGCTACAGTTTAAGAAATTCTCTTTCGATTCATTTATTGATTATTGGCATCAGGATTTTGATATTTTATATTATGAGACTGACAGTATGAAATACTTTAAGAAAATTAATTCTGCTAAGGTTGCAATGGTGATGCATTATAAAATCAGTAAAACATTTACTTTATCAGGCGATATCGGGTATAAAGGAGAAGGATTTCTGATAGGCAATCCTATTGATAAAGGTTTTAGTTACAAGGTAGCTATCGGAGCTTACTTTTAAATATTTATCATATTTTATCCTCCACTCGGCTTAGGCTCCTCACTAAGTCACCTGTACATGTTTTTCATATATAAAAGTTAGCTTGTCTATTCTCTCATTTCCAAACCATTATCCCCCCTCACGCCTTTATCCTAAAAATTTTTCTTGCATATGTGAATCCAATATTTTATATTCGAAGCGTTAATAAAGCTACGGGTTACAGAATGGTGTGTTAGCGGTAAGGATGTAGCTTTTGGGTTTACCTTACTAATAAAATGGAAGTTAACTACTTACAATGTAAAGGACATGTAACTGGTGTGTCTGTAATCACAAACCGGCTCCAAAAAATTATTGCCGGGTATGAGAAAATCATTCCCGGCCACATAAAGATTATACTCGGACACGAAAAAATCATTCCCGGTCATGCAGAAATTGATCACCGGCATGGAAAAATCATTGCCGGACATAAAGAAATTACTCCCGGTCATGTAGAAATCGCTCACCGGCATAAGATAATTATTCACGGCCTGTCGGGAATCATTCCCGGCCGTTATATAACCAAACCCTGCAGGGGGTCAGTTCCTGTAAACAGTTCAATTTAATTTATTAATTAAAAACAAATTTACCATCATGAAAAACCAAACGCTCGACAGCAAGTTACTATTTGCACTGAATGCTATTACCAATGCCATGAACAACGAACCTATAAAAGCATCGTTAGCAGGTTACGGATACGATGAGACCAAACTAAGTACAGGGCTGGCATTATACGAAAATGCCGCACGGCTACAGGACACACAAAAGAAGGAGTACGGCGAACAGTTCGCTGCCACCGATGCGCTGAACCTGGCCAGGGTCGAAGCCAACAAACTTTACATGACCCATGTTAAGGTGGCCCGGATAGCCTTAAAAGGCGACAGAAACGCCGAAGAAAGCCTTCAGCTGAAAGGCATGAGAAAAGAGTCGCTCTCAGGCTGGCTTAAGCAGGCTAAAGCGTTTTATGCCAATGCCCTGTCGACCGAGAGTATATTGGCTTCCCTGGCCAACTATGGCATTACCCGGGAAAATCTTGAGGAAGGAAAGGCCAAGATCGATATCGTTGAAAATAGCTATAACAGCCAGCTAAAAGAAAAAGGCGAAGCCCAGGATGCCACTCAAAAGCGCGATGAGGCATTCGACGATCTGCAGGACTGGATGACCGATTTTATAGCTATTGCCCGCATAGCCCTGGCCGAGCAATCGCAGTATCTCGAAGCGTTAGCCATCGTTGAACCATCGTAATATAAATTCCTTGCTTGCTGTTAATCAATGCTATCTGTTCAATTCAATATAAAATCCATAAATCCCCCTTGGAGAAGGGGGATACAGGGGGATTGACTCTTCCCATTCCCCCCTGGAATACAGCCTTTGCCGCCATAGGCGGTAGGAACTAAGGGGGATTGATTTTTAACTTTACTTACCTGGGGCTTTGCCCCAAACCCCAACAACTTTCTTTCCCTTGATGGAAAGAAAGTTATCAAAGAAAGATCAAGACAGGAAAAATTTTCCGGAAAGGTACCCAGATTTTGCTTTATCTCGTGTCGGTCCCAAAAGTTAAGGGACCTTGAAATATCCATCGCACAAAAGCAAAATCCGACCTTTTAACCTGAAAATTTTTTAGGTCAAATATTGGTTTTGGTATCATTGTATGGTCTTTGTTAATCAATTTTCGGGAGGGATTAAGAGTATTTTTAACTGGATACCTGCCTGCGCAGGTAGGTTACCCACAATTATTTAATACGACATTCCGGCCGGAGAGCCGGAATCGGCCTAAGATAATTTTACAATATCTATCCGAAGAATTGAAATAACAAT